>CAZFBP010000283.1:0-4237 GCA_964517255.1 uncultured Chryseobacterium sp. | reverse complement strand
ACGACCCCGCGCGCGAGGACTACTTCACCCACCGCCTCTCGTACGCCTGGACCCTGATCGTGGGCCGCAAGTTCAGCGAGAGCGTGAGCTTCCAGCTCAACCCCGGCGTGGTGCACCGCAACCTGGTGGCCAGCGCCGCGGACCCCAACGACGTGTTCCATGCCAGCGGCGCCGGCCGCGTGAAGATCACCAAGCGGCTCGCCTTCAACGCGGAGTACTTCCACGTGCTGCGTGATGGGCTCGATGACCAGTTCAAGAACTCGCTCTCGGTGGGCTTCGACATCGAGACGGGCGGCCACGTGTTCCAGCTGCACCTCTCCAACAGCGCGGGCATGTTCGATCGCGCCTTCATCACCGAGAGCAACGGCGATTGGGCGCGCACCTTCGGCCGCCCCGGCGATGGCGCCGGCATCCACTTCGGCTTCAACATCTCGCGCGTCTTCACGCTGAAGGAGCCGAAGAGGGCGAAAGCGCAGGCAGCCCTGCTGCGCGCCCGGCGCGAGACGGAGCGGGGGTGATGTAGGCAACAGCACGGACGGCACTTGTGGCGGGAGTAAAGGTGGCCGCGGGTCACAGCGCCGCGGCAGCGCTAACGGTCATTCTAACGGGAGCGGGGGGATGATGGGTCAACAAGCCTTCATCAATACCACCAAGGTGACGATTGTGAAGAGTCCACAGCCGTCCGGTTAAAAGTCGAACAAAACCAACTGGTTCAGAGGGTCGGCGGTTTTCGCTGTTGAGGGATCCTTCTGAAAGGCTTGCTGGATGGGCATTTTCTCGAAAGGCATGACCGAGCAGATCTGTAGAATGGAATGCAGCGAAGCCTCGATCGCCATGCGCTTGCGGACTATGGCCACCAGCAGGTACACGGACACGGCGATCCAGATCTGGCACTTCACGGCATTCTCCGAGGTGCTGTAGAACTTCTTGAGGCGCAGATGCTGCTTGACCCACTTGAAGAACAGTTCGACCTGCCAGCGGTTGCGGTAGAGTTCGGCGATGGTGGCCGCTGGCAGCTTGAAGTTGTTGGTGAGGGAGACCAGAGGATGCCCATCGACCTGGTCCTTGAGCTTGATGCGGCGGAGATTGTGAGGATAGTCGGCCTCCGACTTGGGCCCAGGGAATACCACGGTCTGGTCGCACATGATGCCCGCCTCCCGATCGCTGGGCGCGGAGTAGAGCCGTCGCATATCGGTGTTGGACTTGCCGCGCGTGACGAAGAACGCGCCAGAGAGATGCAACGTGCACAAGCGCTCGAAAGAGAGGTACGCCCGGTCCATGACATTGAAGCGGCCCGCCTCCGGGATGAGAAGATCCAAAGCGTTCAGTCGTGCATCTTGCCGTCGCTCACATGGATGAAGCTGGGTATCGAACCACGCAGGTCCATCAGCGTGTGCAGCTTCACAGCGGCCTTGGCCCTGCGGAACACCGCCCACGGGAAGGAGGACAGGCACAGGTCGATCGTGGTGGAGTCCAGCGCGTAGACCGTCTCCTTCACATCCAGAACGCCCGGTTCGCTCGCATGAAGCCTGCGCGCCAAGGCATGCTTCGATGTCCTTGAGGCTCTCCCGAGAGGTGAGTTGCGCGAAAACCATCGCTCTGAAATGCTCCCGACAGGAAAGGGTACGGGCCCGGTATTCCCCGGCATAGCGCTCCACGATGCGGTCGAACGACGTCCATGGAAGATGAGCCATCAACTGGCCCTAGACCGTACTGCCGATGTTCATGAGGGGCACCTTGAGTTGTCCTCATGGAAACCCGCCACAGGGACTGGACGCAACTCAAATCCGCCCCGCGCTTTTCTGTTCGCAATGCCCCGTCCTTCATGGGTTCAGGCTATCCTACACCACCGCTTAACCGGACACTACTGATTTTACTTGAGCTTTTCAACGCACAAGGAACCCGAATTTGCTTCCGATTCGCAGGTCCTGCTCCCTCTGGCACGGTCCACGGCTACTTGTCTCGCTTCCTGCGCCGCTCCTCGCGCGCGTGCTCCCGCTTTTCCTCGGCCTCGATCTTGGCCTTGCGCCGCGCGAGCACCTCGGGGTCGAGCACATCGCCCACATGGCGCATCTGGCGCAGCACCCATTGCTGGCGGCTGCGCACATAGGCCGAGGGGCGCGCGCAACTGAAGCGGCGCGGCGATGGCAGCGTGACGGTGATGAGCGCGGCCTGCGCCGGGGTGAGCTTCGCCGCGGGCTTGCCGAAGCACTGCCGCGCGGCTGCTTCAGCGCCGAAGACGCCCTTGCCCATCTCGGCCACGTTCAGGTACACCTCCAGGATGCGCTCCTTGGTCCAGAGCGTTTCGATGAGGATGGTGAACCAGGCCTCGAGGCCCTTGCGCAAGTAGGTGCGGCCGGGCCAGAGGAAGACGTTCTTGGCCGTCTGCTGGCTGATGGTGCTGGCGCCCTTCACGCGCTTGCCCTTCTTGTTGCTCTCCAACGCCTTCTCGATCGCCTTCCACGAGAAGCCGTTGTGCGTCATGAAGCGCTGGTCCTCGCTGCTGATCACGGCAAGCGGCATGGCGCGGGCCATCTCTTCGAGGCGCATGTCGCGCCGGTGGAACTCCTCCTGCTCCAGGGCCTGCTCCACCATGATCCAGGTGACCGGCGGATCGGCCACGCCCAGCAGCGCCACCCAGGAGACCGAGACCACGATGCACCAGAAGCCAATGGCAGCGGTGCTGCGCAGGAGCGAGGAGAGCGTTCTGAGCACGAGGGCGCGGAGAGGGCGCCAATGTAGAAGGGCCGGCCCAAGGCCAGCCCCTCCGATGATGCCGCACAGACGCTTTACCCCTCGTGCTTGCGGCCAAAGAACTGGTAGTAGGCCATGAGCGCTGCCCCGCCGCAGATGGCCACGCCGATGAAGAAGGGAAGCGGGTTGTCGCTCTCCGGCCCGAGCATGGTGTGCTGGATGATCCACCCCGCCAGAAGCCCCAAACCGATGCCCACCATGAGCAGCCCATTGCGCATGGCACGGCGGCCATCGGGAGCGGGCTTGGCGATCAGCGGGTCCATGCCCTTGTCGATCATGCTCATGCGCTCGCGGTGACGCGTGGTGTAGTGGATGTAAAGGATGCCGAAGGCCGTTCCGAACGGGATGATGAGTCCGAAGAAGGGAACCAGGATCTCAGTTGCAGGGCTGTCCATGATTGTTCGTGTTGTTGCTCATCGGACGCGGCCCGAAGAGGACAGGTTACACGCACCCCGTGGGCGCTTCATCCACAAGCGGTCCCTTGCATGCCTCCGTTCATCCGACAGCGCTTGCAGGGGCCGCGATTCGAGCATGCTTTTGTAACCGTGCCGGGCCCACGGCTCGTCACATCACCGCTCGTGGACCACGCACCCCTCATCGCGCGCATCCTGGAAGGCGACAGCCGTGCCTATGAGGAGCTGGTGCGCCAATACCAGCATATGGTGTACACCGTGTGCCACCGCGTGCTTCGAAATACTGAGGATGCCGAAGAGGCCACGCAGGACAGTTTCGTGAAGGCGTATCAGCATCTCCGCGGCTTCACAGGAGCATCGAAGTTCAGCACATGGCTCTTCAGCATCGCGCACCGGACTGCGATCAGCCACGGCCGACGCCGCAGGACCGACGGCGAGACCGTGGACGAACTCACGCAGCATCCGGCAGCTGAGGGCGGCTCCGGTTCAAGCCACGGTGAGCTGCGACGCCAATTGGACCTCGCGTTGAATCTCCTGCCGGCTGATGATGCCTCGATCCTGAGCTACTTCTATCTGGAGGACCTGAGCGTGGAGGAGATCGTAACCGTTACGGGATTGGGGGCGTCGAATGTGAAAGTGAAGCTCCATCGCGCCCGCAAGAAATTGGCAGAGGTCATGGAGCGCCAGCTTGGCCCAGAAGCGCGTGCGCTACTTTTGAACGATGCCTGAGATGAACGACAACGATCTGCGGAAGCTGTTCCAAGCAGCGGGGCATGCAAAGCCCGAGCGCGACCTCACGAATCGGATCATGGCGCGCGTGGCCGTTACGCGCATCGCCGAGCCGGTCGTTGTAGCGCCGCTCATCAGCAAGCGCGCATGGGTCACCATTGCGATTGCCACTGGTCTGTTCTTCTTGTGCGCCTTGAGCTTGTCAGGTCTCGGCGGAACGACTCCTTCGTTCCCGTGGATGGATCGCTTACTGGACGGCGTGGCCCAATTGAAAATGTCGGAAGGCTCTTGGCCGCAATGGACGATCGGCTTTTCCGTGCTCGCTCTGTTCTTCGCGCTAT
>CAZFBP010000282.1:0-4247 GCA_964517255.1 uncultured Chryseobacterium sp. | reverse complement strand
GCCATGTGTATGCGAGTCGGTAAGATCAAGCCCAATCAGAAGGTCCGCGCCCGCTTCCTGTGCCGCAGCGCCAAGTGCCAGGGCCAATTGTTCGAACTGCACGTAGGCCACCTCGCGCACCGGCGCCGCATCCTGATGCGCGAGTTGGGTGGCCACCACGCGCTCTTGGATCAAGGCCTTGCCGAGCATGAATGCAGGCGCTAGCACCACCAGCGCGATCGCTACCGCACGCACCGTGCGCGTGGACCAGGTCGGCAGGATGAATGACCAGCCCAGCAAGAGGGGCATGGCCAGGAACATGCGGCTGTAAGCGAAGAGCACGTGGTCTCTGCCATCATGGGTCTTAGGGAAACCCAGCGCCACTATGATTATGACGAAGGCGGAAGCCACGCTCAGCGCCAGGCGACCTTGCTTTTGTTTGGCTAGGATCACAACGGCCAATGCGAGCATGGCCAGAACAATGCTCGCTGTCGGCCAGAGCAGAGGAGAGGTCCAGGCGAAGTGACGGTCCAATTGCGCCAATCCCTCTGGTATGAGCTCACCCGGATGGAAGCCCATCCGCCAATCGTCCATCCGGTACACGATGCGGTCGGATTCGCTCTCGTAGAAGCGCAATGCCAGCAGATGCAGTAGCAGCATCGGCGCGGCACCCAAGGCATACAGAACGCAGCGACGAAGAGGAGTGGCATGGGTCAGTACCATGACCAGCGCGAACGGCACCACGAACAGCAGGGCGTTGGGGTTGGTCAGAAGGGCTGCATAAAGCAGCAGGCCGGTAAACAAATCACGGGCGGCGCCACTGCGGATGCCTTGCACCCAAGGCAGCAAGGCCAGCACGCCGATGCCCGTCACGAATCCGCGTGTAATGGTGGTCATCAGGCCCCATTCCACAGGGAGCAGCACCGGAATCGCCACCAGCAAGGCGGCTTGGGATGGGCGCCCTTGTCGTAGCAACCAAAGACCGAAGGAGAGAAAGGGCACCAGCGCGAGCAAGGACGTGATCAGCGGCATGGCGACATGCAAGGGCACCCCGGCCCACAGCAACGGCACCCCGAGCAACGATTCCAGCGCCGGATTGTAGTTCTGGCCATAGAGGAAGGGCTCACGGAAGATGCCCTGGGCCATGTCGGATGCCACGTTCCAGAAGATGGCATCATCCGAGCCGGTGTACCGGAATCCGAAGTGGATGAGCACGAGCAACCTGTCGATGACCGAACAGCCCAGCACGCACCAGAACACGGCTCGGTGCCAACGGGGAGTGCGGTGCGCGGCGTTGTTCATGGCCTGTGCGAAGGTGCGCATCGCTGCGGAGCGCGCCTCGTGCTACCGATCCATATCGTCGTCGATGCCGAGTTGAAGGATGAAGTCGCGCAGGGCGATGGTGTCGCATTGCGCGATGTGCAGCAGGTTGCCTTGATCGCTGACTGCTTCAATCGCTCGTCCGGATGCGATGGCTTCATTCCAAGCCTGCGCATCGCCGCCAATGAAGAGCACGCGTCCGTGCGGCGGCATCTCGTGCGCGCTGCGGATCCAGGAGCGTCGATCGAAGCCTGCACCGAGCACGGTTGGCATGCCTGGCACGAGCTGCGGGCACGCGTAGCAGGTGAAGTGCGCGGCGAAGTGGGCGCGGTGGTCCACCCGGAGGTGCGGCCACCGGACGGGCACGATCAGGTCGCAGTTGAAGGTGATGGCCGTTTCGGAGATCACGGAGCATCGGTCGCGGACCAATTGCAAGGGCTCCTCGCGCACCCATGCGCATTCCTGCTGCGCCAGTTCACGCCGTACGGTGCTTTCGATTTGAAAGGAGCTCATCACGCTGCCGATGACAAGTGCCGACGGCATCGCCCATCGCAACCAGCGAGGCACCACGCCATCGCGCAGCAGCCAAGCCAACGATGCTGCCATGAGCAAGGGCAGGCACAGCATCATCCGCGAGAGCGGCAAGAAGATGCTCGCACAGCCTTCGTGCGTCTTCGGAATTCCCAGCGCTAGCAGCATCGCGAGCAATGCAGCTGTGATGGTAAGCGCTACAGTCCATTCACGCCTGCGCACCACCTGGACCACGCATCCGAGAAGCACGGCGACCGAGATCCAGCCGATGCCGCCGAACGGATGCATGTGCTGCAGATGCTCGTCGATGCGCGCGAGGCCCTTTGCGATCAGCATGGGGTCGAAGGCGAGGTCGTCCGGTATGAGCGGGTGCACGACGGAACCCGGGCGTGCGGCGTACCAGGCTTGCGCAGCGGAGTGAAACGCCCAGCCCGTGGCGAGCGAGGCAACGCCCATGACCCACAGCGACAGGCCTCGTCCTTCGCGCAGCACGAGCCGAAGGCCGACGGCGGCAACGAGCGGCGCCGTGTTCGGATTGCACAGCAGCGAGGCCACCAGCGTGAGGCCGATCACTCCGTTGCGCAACCATGCGCTGCGCAAGTCGTGCATCCAGGGCACGAGGGAGAGCAACGCAAGGCCATGCACCCAGCCGCGCGGCATGCTGGTGATCATGCCCCATTCAACAGGCATCACGATAGGAGCCGATGCCATTACCAGTGCAGCCATGGGTGCTCCGCGCCGCATGCACCAGATGGCCAGGCTCCAGAACGGCAGCAGCGCAAGCAATGAGGTGATGATGGGCAGCACGACCCATGGCGCAGCGCCCAAGCGCACGAAAGGCGCGGCCAGCAGCGCCTCCAGCATGGGGTTGTAGTTCTGGCCGTAGAGGAAGGGCTCGCGGAAGATGCCCTGGCCGTAGTCGATCGCCACCTGCTGGATCAGCGCGTCATCGATGCCGATGTGCATGAAACCGAAGCGCAGGAGCAGCACCACGCGCTCGGCCATGGACAGCAGGATCAGCGCACCAAGCGCATTGTTCGCGCTGCGGCTATCGGTCTTGCTCAACATGCGCGATCATGGCTGCAAGGTCCATCGGCGCAACCCAACGCCATTCCGCATCGCGTCGCAGCCAGGTCATCTGGCGTTTGGCGAAGTTGCGGCTGTGCTGCTTGATCAGCGCGATGGCATCTGATAGGGAGACCTGACCATCGAAGTGCAGGAAGAGCTCCTTGTAGCCCACGGTCTGCATGGCGTTCAGCGCGCGGTGGGGCAGGAGGATGCGCGCTTCTTCGAGCAGGCCCTCGGCCATCATGCGGTCCACTCGGTTGTCGATGCGCGCGTAGAGCTCTTCTCGTGGCACATCCATCGCGATGCGCACGATGCGCATGTCGGTGCGGTCGCTCGCGTCGGTGCGCTGGTCTCTGAAGGGCTTGCCGGTGAGCAGGCACACTTCAAGCGCGCGGATCACGCGGTGCGGATTGCTGGCATCGATGCGGACAGCGGTGGCCGGATCGAGGCGTTCGAGTTCACGCACCAATTCCGGCAGCCCGTCTGAAGCGATGCGGTGCTGCAACCGCTCGCGCAATCGCGGATCGCTGGCGGGCAAGGGGTCAAGGCCTTTCACCAGTGCATCGATGTAGAGCCCGCTGCCGCCAACGAGCACCGCGACGCCATGCTTCGCAAGCAATTCCTGCAGCACCGGCTCCGCCTCACGCGCGAAACGGCCTGCGCTCCAGCTCTCTTCCAATGCCAGATGGCCGAGGAAGTGGTGCTTCACACCGCCGAGTTCGCGCACCAAGGGCCGCGCGGTGCCGACGCGCATGGCTTGATAGAACTGTCGCGAATCGGCGCTGATCACATCCGTAGCGAAGTGCTTCGCCAGCGCGATGCCCGCCCCCGTCTTGCCCGAAGCCGTTGGGCCGCCGAGGATGATGAGGGTAGGAAGAGCCAAGTGAATGTTGGTTCGTTGGAAGTTGTCTGTTGTCAGCTGGACTCGCTTCGACTCGAATAGTCACTTTCCTTCAGCAGCGCCTGCCAACTGCCAACTGTCAACTGTCAACTGCACAATGCCAACTAATCCCTGAAATCGTCCTCACCGCCGCCATGACCGAATTCATCGTGCTCCTCCCCTTGCTCCTCATCACCGAACTCGTCGCCCTCCTCGGCTTCTTCATACTGGTGCTCCTCCGCGCCGGCAGCGTAGGGGTCCTCTTCCTCGAGGATGCCCGCTGTGAGGTCGTCCTCCTTGCTGTGCTCATCGGGTGCCTCGTGCATGCTCAGCACCACGCGCGGGTAGGTGACGCCCTGCTCCGGCTCGCCGGCGCCGATAAGTTCCACCATGAAGAGCCACAGGTGCAGGAAATCGTAGGCGTAAACGAAGCGCTGGGTGGTGCTGCGCATGTGATCGCTGATGCGCA
>CAZFBP010000281.1:0-4260 GCA_964517255.1 uncultured Chryseobacterium sp. | reverse complement strand
TGGTGATCCTGGGTTTCGTTGACCACAGCACCAGCGCGGCGCCCATCGCTGAGGTGAAGGTGCGCGTGCTCGGTGGTGAAGGCGCTCATTTCATTGATGAGCAGGGGGTGCGCCGTGCGATCATCGGGCAGGGCGGTGCCGTGGTGGGCGCTGCCAGCGGCGAAGTGGACCTCGCGGGCCTCGAACAGCGCCTGCGCGCCATTCCCTGCGTGGCCGATGCCGAGGTGTACCACGACCTGAACGGTGCCTTGCATGTGAGCGTGCGCCAGCGCGAGCCCGTGATCCGCGTGATCAACGCCGATGGCAGCAGCTTCTACATCGATGCCGATGGCTTCACCATGCCCACCGAAGCGGCTTACACGGCCCGCGTGCCCGTGGCCACCGGATGGCTGCAGGAGCCAGGCGCCGCGCACGGCGTGATCAACGTGCATGCCCAGGACACGCTCGTGAGCCGCTACCGCTCCGATGACCTGCATCGCATGGCGCTCTTCCTGCGCGCCGACCCGCTGTGGCGCGCGCTCATCGACCAAGTGGTGGTGGGCGCTGATGGCCAGATGGAACTGGTGCCCACCGTGGGCGGCCAGCGAATACTCATCGGTGACGGCAGCGCGCTGGAGCAGCGCTTCAGCAAGCTCCGCCTCTTCTACCAGCACGGCATCCCCAAGGCCGATTGGCGGCGCTATGGCCGCATCGACCTGCGCTTCGGCGACCAGATCGTCTGCACCAAACGAACCAACCCTTCCGCATCGTGAGCACCCCCATCGACAACCAACAGGACATCGTGGCCGGCCTGGACATCGGCACCACCAAGATCGCGTGCATCGTGGGCCGCCGCAACGCGCAGGGCAAGATCGAGGTGCTGGGCATGGGCAAGGCGCGCAGCGAGGGCGTGAGCCGTGGCGTGGTGGCCAACATCCCCAAGACGGTCGATAGCATCAAGGCCGCTGTGAACGATGCCGCCGACATGGCGGGCGTGATCATCGAGACCGTGCACGTGGGCATCGCCGGCCAGCACATCCGCAGCATGCAGCACCGCGGCATGAAGATGCGCCAAAGCATGGAGGAGGAGATCGCGCAGCAGGACATCGACCAGTTGATCCAGGAGAGCCACCGCCTGGTGATGCCTCCCGGCGAGGAGATCATCCACGTGATCCCGCAAGAGTTCATCGTGGACAACGAGCAGGGCATCCCCGACCCGATCGGCATGAGCGGCATCCGCCTCGAGGCCAACTTCCACATCATCAGCGGGCAGGTCACCGCGGCGCGGAACATCAACAAGTGCGTGCATCGCGCGGGCCTCAACGTCACCGGTCTCATCCTGGAGCCGCTTGCCAGCGCCGAGGCCGTGCTGAGCCAGCAGGAGAAGGAGGCCGGCGTGGTGCTCGTTGACATCGGCGGCGGCACCACCGACATCGCCATCTTCCTGGACAACATCATCCGGCACACCGCGGTGATCCCCTTCGGCGGCAACGTGGTCACCGAGGACATCCGCCAGGGCTGCGGCATCATGCGCGATCAGGCCGAGCTGCTCAAGACCAAGTTCGGCAGCGCGCTGGCGGCGGAGAACAAGGAGAACGAAGTGGTGTGCATTCCCGGCCTGCGCGGCCGCGAGCCCAAGGAGATCAGCCTGCGCATGCTCGCCGAGGTGATCCAGGCGCGCATGGAGGAGATCATCGAGCACATCCACTTCGAGATCCGCAACAGCGGCCTCGAGAAGCAACTCATCGCCGGCATCGTGCTCACCGGCGGCGGCGCCCAGCTCAAGCACCTCAAGCACCTGGTGGAGCTCACCACGGGCCTCGACGCGCGCATCGGCTACCCCAACGAGCACCTCGGCCAGAGCAAGATCGAAGCGGTGACCAGCCCGCTCTTCGCCACCGGCGTGGGCCTGGTGATGAAGGGCTTCGAGCACCTGGACAACGTGCGCGCGCGCATCCCTGCGGAAGCGGCACCTGCCCGCAAGAGCAAGGTGAACACCGGCTCCGGCATCGGGAGCATCTTCGACAAGTTCATCGCCAAGACCTCGGACCTGCTGAGCACCGACGACGACATCTGATCAAACCCTACGGCCAGCGGCGACCGCGGCCAACAACCACTCAAGCAACAGCGCCATGAAATTCGACCCTCCCAAGGAGCTCAGCTCGATCATCAAAGTGATCGGCGTGGGCGGCGGCGGCAGCAACGCCGTGAACCACATGCACGGCCAGGGCATCCGCAGCGTGGACTTCATCGTGTGCAACACCGATCGCCAGGCGCTGGACATGAGCCCGGTGCCCGTGAAGATCCAGCTCGGCCCCAGCCTCACCGAGGGCCTCGGCGCGGGCAGCATCCCCGACCGCGGCAAGGACGCCGCGCAGGAGAACCTCGACGAGATCCGCCAGGTGCTCAGCACGCGCACCAAGATGGCCTTCATCACCGCAGGCATGGGTGGCGGCACCGGCACGGGCGCTGGCCCCGTGGTGGCCGGCATCGCGCGCGAGCTCGGCATCCTCACCGTCGGCATCGTCACCATGCCCTTCCAGTGGGAAGGCCCCAAGCGCAAGAAGCAGGCGCTCGCCGGCATGGAGGAGCTGCGCAACGCGGTGGATACGCTTCTGGTGATCAACAACGACCGCCTGCGCGAGCTGTACGGCAACCTCAGCCTCGATAACGCCTTCGCGCACGCCGACAACGTGCTTGCCACCGCGGCGCGCGGCATCGTGGACATCATCACCAAGACCGGCACGGTGAATGTGGATTTCGAGGACGTGAAGACCGTGATGACGCGCAGCGGAGTGGCCATCATGGGCATGGCCGAGGTGGAGGGCGAGGACCGCGCGCTGCGCGCCGCCCAGGAGGCGCTCGATTCGCCGCTGCTCAACGACAACGATATCCGCGGCGCCAAGTTCGTCCTGTTCAATGTGGAGCACGGCGTCAATGAGATCAGCCTGGACGAGATCGAGGAGATCACGCGCCACATCCAATCGGCCGCTGGAGAGGATGCTGATGTGATCTTCGGATACGGCCGCGATGAATCACTCGACACCAAGCTCCGCCTCACGGTGATCGCCACTGGATTCCAGACCAGGCCCGACACGGGCGAAGGGCGCAGCACGCTCTCGCAGCGCACGCTGATTCCCCTCGATGCCGACCTGCCCACGATGATCACGCAGCCCATCGCGAACCCCGTTACCGGGGCTGCCGCACCGGCCGCACCTGTTCCGCCGCCCGTGGCCGAGGAGCCCGCCATTCCGGAACCTTACCTGAAGGCCGTGGAGGAGCCGAAGGCCGAGCCCGTGACCGCCATGACGCAGCGCACCATCGAGTTCGAGGTGGAGCCCCTGGCATCGCGCGTGGTCACACCAGAGGCAGCCTCAGAGAAGGTGGTGCATGGCCTGTACGACGAGTCGGAAGGCGGTGTGCCGGCTGTACCGCCCGCGGTGCCGCCCACGGCAGTTATCCACGATGGCGACGCCACACCACGCGAGGTGCGGCCCGCGCCTGCCGAGCAGGCCGTTCGCACCGAGGAGCGCCTCAGCCAGCTGCGCGAGGCACGACTGAAGATGCGATCGCCCAATGGCGTGGCCGATATGGAGCGCGAGCCCGCCTACGTGCGCCGCCGCATGCAATTGCATGAAGGGCCCAAGAGCACCGACAGCAGCGTGAGCCGCTTCTCGCTGAACGAGACCGTGGACGAGGGCGGCGAGCGCCGCATCACGCTGAGCAAGAACAATCCGCACCTGCACGACCGAGTGGACTGAGAAAGAAACAGGAAACATGAAAGCTGAAAGGAGCGCCGCCCACTTTCAGCTTTCATATTTCAACTTTCACATCTCAACTTCCTGATGGGCCTCAAGGACCGCATCGACTCCGACATCAAGGCCGCCATGCTGGCCCGTGAGAAGGACAAGCTCAATGCGTTGCGCGCCATCAAGAGCGCCATCCTGCTCGAACTCACCAAGGAAGGCGGTGGCGGCGATTTGGATGAGGCGGTGGGCCTGAAGATCCTGCAGAAGCTGCACAAGCAGCGGATGGAGGCCGCCGCCATCTACCACGCTCAGCAGCGCACGGACCTTGCCCAGGAAGAGGAGAACCAGGCCATGGTGATCGAGGCCTACCTGCCTGTTCGGATGGACGCCGCTGCGGTGGAAGCCGCCGTGATCGCGCTGATCGGCGAACTGGGCGCCAGCGGCATGAAGGACATGGGCCGCGTGATGGGCGAGGCGAACAAGCGTCTGGCCGGACAGGTGGATGGAAGCGCTGTGGCGGCGCTGGTGAAGA
>CAZFBP010000280.1:0-4267 GCA_964517255.1 uncultured Chryseobacterium sp. | reverse complement strand
TGGGGCGCTGGGTGAGCACGTCATAGTGGGCGAAGAAGACGGCCTCATCGCTGATCGGGAAGGAGAAGGCCACGCGGGGCATCACGTTCACCACCGGGACGTAATCCTTGAAGGCCGAGCGGCTCAGCGGCGATGTGCCCGCGAGGTCGCTGCGGTCGTCGCCGCCGATCAGATAGGGCTTGATGCGGCCGCCTTGCTGAATGGAGTTGCCATCGCTGAGCTCGGTGCCGTTGGCACTGTACCAAGTGTCGCCATCGCGGTAGCCCCTCACGGTGAAGGGATCATCGTAGTCATCCACGTACACCACGAAGTCCTCGCCGATGTTGCTGGGCCGGTTGCTGAGCTGGTTCTGGATACCCGAGGAGGGCACCGCATCACCCGCCTTGTACGCCTCGCGCCAGAGGTACTTGTCCTTCAGCACGTTCTGGTTGGCATCGTAGCGGTCCACGCGCACGCCCACGTTGAAGATGATGTCGTCGAAGGCGAACTTGTCCATGAGGTAGCCCGCCATGTAGATGGGCTGGAAGGGCGCCTGGGCGCGGGTGTAGCTGCCGCGATCGTTCCGCTCGGTGAAGAAGTCGTCGAAGCTGGGCTTACTGGTGAGCTTGTTGCCGAGGTAGTCGTAGCCCACGAAGCTGGCCAGGGTGCTGTTGCCGGAGTTGATCAGCTCATCGGGCTCGAACATGTCCAGGCTGAGCGCGCTGGGGTCCAGCTCGTCCACGTCCACGAAGTCGGTGCCCTGCACATCAAGGCCCAGGCTGGTACGCAGGTTGCGGCTGAAGAAGCGGTTGTCGATATCGCTGTAGAGCCGGTCGTAGAAGTGGAAGGGGAACGAGCTGTTGGGCAGCACCACGATGTAGTCCGCGTTGTTCTCATCGGGGTCCTTGAAGTTCTCCAAGTGGAAGTTGGCCAATTGCCGGGCGCGGGTCCACAGGCCCACGGGCGCCAGGTTGTAGCGGCGCTGGGTGAGCTGCTCATACTCGATGCCCACCATCACGGCGTGCTGGCCGATGTCGGCGCTGCCTACGGCCGTGAAGCGCACCTGCTCGTTGAGGCGCTTGCGGAACTCGGCTCCATCTGGATCATCGATGAAGCCGGGGTTGTTCCACATCGAGTAGAGCGAAACGGGCCGGGTGCCATTCCAAAGCACGCCACGGCTCTCGGTCTCCACACGATCCTGGTAATAGCCCAGGTACGAGCCATCGTCGATGTCAAGGCCGAAGAGGCGCGTGATGGGGTACTGCTCACGCGGCAGCGCGTTGAAGTAGTAGTTGTCGAAAGCGGCGAGGTAGGGGTTCTGCGTGCCTGGGGCGAAGGTGACCAGCGTGTCGCGCACGCCCACCTGCACCCAGCGGCTGCCCTGCAGCTCGAACTGCGGCGCGCGATAGGTGGTGAAGCGGCCGATGTAGCCGTAATCGAAGAGGCGATCGCCGTGCACGTAGTCCTGCACGTCGTTCTGGTAGCGGCTGTAGTCGAACTGCAGGCTGTAGAAAGCGTTCTTGATGGTGCTCTTCTTCTCCTCTTCGCTGGTGCGGTTGGCGAAGCGCTGGGTGTACTTGATGAAGGCCCTCCAGCTCAGCTCCTTCGTCCGGGTATTGCGGTCGGCATTGAGCAGCGAGTTGTTGCGGTTGAACGACTGCCGGTTGCTGTAATCGAGGCTGCCGCCCACGGTGAGCTGCACGTTCTGCGAGGTGGCGATGTCGATCTTGCCCGAGGCGGTGTAGATGGCCTCACCGGCGTTCTGGCGGGTAGGGATGCTCTCCACATCGCCGGCGCGGATGAACTCCGAACTGTTCACCAGGGCCACATCGCCATTGCCGGTGCTCAGCAAGGTGCCGGGGTTGGCCAGGATGCGGTCGCGCACGTCGGGCTTCAAGCGCACATCGCCCAGGTAGCTGGGGCCGTTGTCCACCGCGTTGGTGTACTGGCCGCTGAGGAAGAAGCCGATCAAGGGCCGGCTCTTGTTTCCCAGGCTGTCCTTACGGAACAGCAGCGGGCCGCTCACGCTCGCTTCAAGCTGGTTGAAGGCGAACTTGTCCAGGCCCACGATATCGGTGATGTCCTTTCCCACTTTGAAACCTGAGGTAAGGTATTCCGCACCGCCGAAGAATTGCCGGCTCGGTCCACGTGTGGTGATGTTGATCAGGCCACCGGTCACATCGCCGTAGTTAGCGGGCACCCCGCCGGTGATCACCTGCACTTCCTCGATGGCGCCCTTGGGCAGGCCGGTGCCAGCGCCGGCGGGCACCTTCACGCCGTCGATGTAGTAGTAGGTGGCCTCGGAGCGCGCCCCGCGGATGCTGATGCCGCCGCCGGTGCCCGCATCGCTGGCGCCCGCCACGGTGGTGGCAATGGATGACGCGCTGCGGCCTGGCATCTTGGCGATGTCCTCACGGGTCACGGTGCCCCCGCTGGCGCCGCCGTCCTTGTTGATCAGCGGCACGGTGTACTTCACCACCTCGAATTCCTTGAGCTCGATGCCCGCATTGAGCTGGATGTTGAGGAAGGTGATGATGTTGCTGTTCACCACCACGCCCGTCTGCTTGTACGGCTGGTAGCCCACGTAGCTAACCACCACATCATACGTGCCTGGGTCGATGGGCTTGATGAAGTAGTTGCCATCGAAGTCCGTGGCGCCACCGGTTACCTGTGACCCGCGGTTCTCCACCACGATGTTCACGAAGGGCAACGGTTCGTTGGTCTTCTTGTCAGTGATCTTGCCCTTCAGGCTGCCGGTGCCCACTTGGGCGAGCACGGGGAGCGATGCGATGAAGCAAAGGGCGACAGCGGTGGATAGCCTTCTCACCATCAAACGGTCAGGTTTATCGTTCTGAAAAGCTTCGCGACGAGGGGGCGCTAAACTATACGCTGCGCTCAAATAACCGCTCCCCACGATCATTTGCCGGTCGTCACGGATCAGGCAGCGGCAAGGCGCGGGGCCAAGCCCTTGGTCTTGGCTGTGTTCCGGGCTGCGCATGCGGCCAATCTAGGCCCCATCCCAGCTCACGCGGCTCGCACGGGGCGCCATCCGCAGCGCATTCTATACCGCGCCGATCACCGCTTGCGGCGGAAGAGGCGGGTGAAGAAGCCGTCGCGGTGCGTGCCGCTGCCATGGCGGTCGGCGCGCTTGGCGTGCTGCTTCATCCGCTTGCGCGCGGCCTTGTCCTGCAGGGATAGGTGGCGCGCCTTGTTCTCTTTGTCCTGCTTGGCCTTCTCCTTATTCTCCTCTCGTTCCTTCTTGGCCAGGATCTTCTCCTGCTTGCGCTGGCTGATGCCCTCCTCTTGCGCCATCGCCGCCGCAGCGCCTGCGGCCGCCATTACCACCAGAAGCACGCGCATCCACCGCAGCATGCCGCAAGGATACACCACCGGCCCAGCCTTGCACGTTACTTTGCCGCTCTGCGCCATGCGCCGATTGACCCGCACCTGCATTCCCTTCGCCTGTCTGGGCGTCATCGCCCTGGCGTCGGGCTGCCGCAAGACCAAACCGGGCGGGGTGCCACCGGTTCAAGTTGACATCGCCATCAACATCAACAACCCGGCTTACGCGGATCTGGCGGTCACCGGCGGCTGGCTTTACCTCACCGGCGGATCGCAGGGCATCCTGGTGTACCGCGCCGGGCCTTCTGAATTCACGGCGCTGGACCGGCACTGCCCCTACCAGAGCGAGAATCTCTGCCGTGTGGCTGTGGACAGCAGCCAGGTGATCGCGCGCGATGCGGGCTGCTGCGGATCGGCCTTCCTGATCACCGATGGCAGCGTGGTGCAAGGCCCGGCGGCGCTCAACCTGAAGCGCTACGCCACCTCCTTCAACGGGTCCATCCTGCGGATCTACAACAACTGACCCTGCTCAGAACCGGAAGCTGATGCCCGCGCTGGGCAGCAAGGGCAGCTGGTTCACACGCTCGTAGCGCACGCGGTCGAAATAGAAGATGTTCTCGCGGTTCAGCGCGTTGGTCACGCCCAGGTCCAGCTCCAGTTGCTTGTGCTCGTCGAAGCGCCAGGTCTTGGTGAGGCCCAGGTCCACGCGCGTGTAGGCCGGGAGGCGGCCATCGTTGAGCGGGCCGAAGACGATGGCGAGGTCGGCGTTGCTGGTGGCGTAGTTGGTGTTGATGTCGCCGTTGAATGGCACGGCGCCATAGAAGCCTTGCGTGCGCGTGAAGGGGAAGCCGCTGCCGTAGTTCCAGCGCAGGTTCACCTTCCAGGCGTCGAACTTGCCGAAGGCGTAGCTGGCCACCAGGTTCACGTTGTGGCGGCGGTCCCACAC
>CAZFBP010000279.1:0-4307 GCA_964517255.1 uncultured Chryseobacterium sp. | reverse complement strand
CGTTGTCGCCGATGTAGGCATGCGGGTAAATGCGCACGTTGTTGCCCAGCTTCGCGTTCTCGCCGATGAAGGCCAATGCGCCGATGTAGCAGTTCTCGCCATGCGTGGCGCCCTGGCTGATCACGGCCTGCGGCGATACGCCCTTCTTGTCAAGCTTGATGGTGTTGTACATCTCCAGCACCTTGGCGAAAGCGCCCTGCGCATCGGCCACGCGCACCAGTGTCGTCTTCACGGGCGCGGTGAGCTCGAAGGCCGCGCCGATGATCACCACGCTCGCGGTGGTCTCATACACGTACTGCGTGTAGGCCGGGTTCGCCAAGAAGGACAGCGAGCCCGCACCGCCCTCTTCAATCTTCGAGAGCTTGCTCACCGTGGCGTTCGGGTCGCCCTCAACGGTGCCTTGGAGGAGTTGCGCGATCTGGGCTGCGGTGAATTGCATGGTGCGTGGATGTGGCAGGCAAGATAGCGGCGCTGTCCGGGGCCACTTCCATTCCGACCTTCGCTGCCCTCATGCCCGAACTCGATGTCCGCGAGAAAGTGAAGCTGCTGCCCCACCAGCCGGGGGTGTACCAGTTCCTCGATTTCAGCGGCCGCATCATCTACATCGGCAAGGCCAAGGACCTGCGCAACCGCGTCAGCAGCTACTTCAACAAGCAGAAGTTCGAGACGGGCAAGACCGCCAAGCTGGTGGCCAACATCACCGATGTGAACATCATCGTGGTGGCCACTGAGTTCGATGCGCTGCTGCTGGAGAACTCGCTCATCAAGCAGCATCAGCCGCGCTACAACGTGATGCTGAAGGACGACAAGAGCTACCCGTGGATCCGCATCCGCAACGAGGGCTTCCCGCGCGTGGAGGGCATGCGCAACCCGGAGGACGACGGCAGCGAGTACTACGGCCCCTATGCCAGCAGCCGCGTGATGCACACCGTGGTGGAACTGGTGAACCGCATGTACAAGCTGCGCAGCTGCAACTACGAGCTGAGCGAGCGCAACGTGGAGCGCGGCAAGTACAAGCGCTGCCTGGAGTTCCACTTGGGCAACTGCAAGGCGCCCTGCGAGGGACTTCAGTCGGAGGAGGAGTATGATGCGCACATCAAGCAGATCCGCCAGATCGTGCGCGGCCGCACGCGCGGCGTGGCCAACTTGCTGAAGGAGCAGATGGCGGCACAGGCTGAGGCGCTTGAGTTCGAGAAGGCGGAGCTCACCAAGCAGCGCATCGAGCAGCTCGAGCGCTACCAGGCGCGCAACACCATCGTGCATGCCGACATCGGCGATGTGGATGTCTTCGCGCTGGCCAGCGATGCCGGCGGCACCTGCGTGAACTACCTGCGCGTGATCGACGGCGCCGTGGTGCACGGCCTCACCGTGGAGCTGAAGCCGAAGCTCGAAGAAACCGAGGCCGAGCTGCTGCAACTGGCCATCGCCGAGTTGCGCGAACGCTTCAAGAGCACCGCGCCGGAGGCCATCGTTCCGCTTGATCCCGGCATCGAAGTGCCCGGCCTCGCCTTCACCATCCCGCAGCGCGGCGACAAGAAGGCCCTGTTGGAGCTCAGCGAGCGCAACGCGAAGTACTTCCTGCTCGACAAGCGCAAGCAGGAGAAGCTCGTGGACCCTGAAGCGGCCACCAACCGCATCCTGGAGCAACTGAAGCAGGACCTCCGCCTGGCCGAACTGCCGCGCCACATCGAGTGCTTCGACAACAGCAACACGCAGGGCACCGACCCCGTGAGCGCCTGCGTGGTCTTCAGGGATGCCAAGCCCAGCAAGAAGGACTACCGCCACTTCAACATCCGGACAGTTGGTGGGCCTGATGATTTCGCGAGCATGGAAGAAGCCGTGGAGCGCCGTTACACCCGCTTGATCAGCGAGGGCGAGCCGCTTCCGCAACTGGTGGTGATCGACGGCGGCAAGGGCCAATTGCACGCGGCCATGAATGTGTTCGACCGTCTGGGCCTGCGCGGCAAGGTGGCCCTCGTGGGCATCGCGAAGCGCCTGGAAGAACTCTACTTCCCAGACGACCCCGTACCGCTGCACATCGACAAGCGCAGCTCCTCGCTGAAGGTGATCCAGCACCTGCGCAACGAAGCGCATCGCTTCGGCATCACACACCACCGCGGCAAACGCAGCAAGCGCATCATCCGCACGGGTCTCGAAGGCATCGAGGGCATCGGCCCGAGCACAGCGCAGAAACTGCTCACGCGGTTCGGCAGCATCGCTGGCATCCGGGAAGCACTGCCCGAGGATGTGGCGGCCGCGGTGGGTGCGAAGAAAGCGGAGGTGGTGATCAAGGGGCTGGCGAGTGCCTGAAGCATACATTCGTCTATGCGAAATGCACGAACGCTTGTTGTGGCGCTGGGGCTGATGTGGTCTGCGGCGTCAATGGCGCAAGCACCTCCGTGGGTATGGGCGCACGCGCTTCCGGCGAGCCAACTGTTCTCCGGTATAACGATGAGTCCCGATGGCATCCACTACTACATCGTGAAAGCGATATCGGCCAGTGTCACCACGCCCTGCGGCAACTCGATGACGTTCCCCTCCGGATCCGGTTACTACGTGATGGCAACCGATTGGCAGAATACCTGCCTGTGGACGGAGGTTGTGCCAACCAGTCTGGGCGAGCTGTACATCGGACCTTCGATGGAGCTCCGATTCAGGCGATGGATCACCGCACCCCTGCAATTCGCAGATACGTTGATCGATCCCGGCAACGATGAGCTGTACATCGATGGCGCTTTCCAGCAGAGCGTTGGACTTATAGATCCCGTTGTGATCGCCCGAGCGAGATACGATCTCTTCGGTTTGCCAACCTACCCTTCGCGCTTTGTACGAACCTTGTCGAAAGCCGGCGCGCCGCTGCTTGCCGTTAACTTCTCTGATTCAGTTCGGTTGGGCGATAGCGTTTTCGTGAGCGCTGGATCGCGGACGATAGCAGCGGAATTGAATGTCACTGGCGGGCTTTCGCGCACCTGGGAAGTGGGCGAGGGCGACATGCTGCTGGGCTCGCTTGACAGCGACTCAAATGGCAATGTCTATGTCGGGGCGTTCTGCTGGACATGCACGGTGATCGAAGAAACTGTTGGTGCGGAGTTCCCGTACGGCAAGGCCTTCATGGTGCGAGCTTCGCAAGGCCCCGCTCCAGATTGGGTATGGCTTTCTGAGAACTACTCGGACGATCCTGCGCGCGTTCGAGTGGCCAGCTCCAATCGCATCGCGGCTGCCTATGCGGCAACCTTCCCGGGTCCTGGTGCAACCACATTTGGAGCCGGCCTTGTTCAAGTAGATAGCACGGGGTCGGCACTTCATCCGGAATTGGGTCTGGCCAGCTCGTGGAGCGACGTTGGTGTGCCGGAACCGAAGATCGACGCCGAGTCGAACGTCGTCACCTCCACGTATTACGTCGGAGGCAATCCCGACCAGATCATCCATTGCATCGACTCCGTGGGCAATATCAAATGGCTGCATAACCTCAACCAAGGAGGCAACTTGTTCAGCCTTGGCGTGTACCCTGTGGATACGAACACCTATTTGGTCTCGGGCACCTCGGAGCTCTCCCAGACGCTTGGATCCTTTACGGTCTCACCACCGCCCAACAACAACCAGTACGTTCGTTTCAGCGCGAAGCTGGCCGATTTCAACGTGAGCGCGCAGGAGAGCACCCGCAGCAGCGCTGCCGCTTGGCCCAACCCAACATCCGACCAGCTCACCGTGCAGCTCCGCGCAGCAGCACCCATGCGCATCCTCGATGCCCAAGGGCGGATCGTTCAACAAGCACAGGGCGTTGCTGGCATGAACACGATTGATGTGCGAGCACTGAGGGCAGGACCCTATGCGATCGCTGCGGGGCAATCGGTCACGCGTTTCGTGAAGGAGTGAAGCGCACCGGCGTGGTCAAACGCACTCGCGTGAAATCGAGAGCATTCGATTAGCCCGCTACCTTGCCCGTCCCGCGCTGCGGGTTAGCACATGGCGCCCTGCCCCAATTGCGACGCACCTTTTGATTCCGCCTTCTGCCCAGCATGCGGGCAGAAGCGGATGAATCCCGGTGTGCGCTTGGGCGAAGTGCTCCACGATTTCGCCTCGGGGTTGTACAACGTGGATGCTCCCATCCCCAATACCCTGCGCACTTTCTTCAGGGGGGCCGGCGGTGCTCACGCACGCATTCCTCGCCGGCAAGCGCAAGGCCTTCACGCCGCCCGTGCGCTTCTTCCTGTTCGGCGTGGCCTACTACTACATCATGCGGTGGGTGCTGAACTGGGACCCCGTGGACAGCGCCGTGTCCGCTTCGGGCGGAGATCCGGGATCGG
>CAZFBP010000278.1:3557-4318 GCA_964517255.1 uncultured Chryseobacterium sp. | reverse complement strand
CGGGTCGTAGCCCGGGCGGTCGATCATCAGGTCCTGTAGTACCCGGTCGAGGCCTTTGCGCTTGAATCGGGGAGAGAAGAGGTTGGAGATGGTCTGGCGGTCCCACCATCGTGAGAGCTTGTTTCCCGCAGGGAAGATCTCCGCGCCTCTTCCGGTGTACATGTCCTCGATCTCTGTGAGGCCATAGCGCGGCTCGGAGGTGCCCTTGGCGGTAACGGTGAGCGCCGATGCGATCAGGCCGCCAGTGGAGGTCCCCGCCACCATGTCGAAGGCGTCGATGATGCGCTTCTGCCCGGTGATCTCCTCCAGGTGCTTGAGAATGAGCACGGGGATGATGCCGCGCAGCCCGCCCCCATCGATGCTCAGGATTCGGAAGGCCATGCTCAAGCCGCGCTCGAGGATGCCGTGGCGCCCTCAACGAACCTGCCAACCCAGCTCTCAATGGCTTCTGGCGTGAGCTCGCTGGGCGCGAGCTCCTTCACCGTGCGCAACGGTGCTGGACGGCGCTCCGTGTTCTCCATGACCTTCACTTTCCCCGAATCCGCATCCAGCTCGAAGCGGATTGAGGCGGTGTTGCGCCCCAGCCGTTCACGTAATTCCCGGTTGAAATAGAAGAAGAGCTGGGCGAAGGTGGAACGACTATCCTGCACACCGATGGCTTGGCGCGAAGTCATGTGCTCGAATAATTGACCGTTGGGCCCGAACGCTTCATTCAAGGAACCTTCAATTGGCTGCAGGACCTGCTCCATGGTGCTCAGGAA
>CAZFBP010000278.1:0-3547 GCA_964517255.1 uncultured Chryseobacterium sp. | reverse complement strand
GCATCAGTGCGCGCATCGACGTTGCTGCTTGCCGCCGGTCGGGCTTTCAAGGCCAGTTCCTGCGCGCGCTTCTTGAAATCCTCCGTCATGGCTTGCCGGTATTGGGTCGCTCAAAGGTAACCGAGTGGAGGGCCGTGAAGCATGGCAACGGCATTGCCCGTCCGCGCCGCTCCCCGCCAATACCTTCGCGCCGTGCGTTTCAGAACCGCCTTCCTCATCCTGCTCGCGCTGGTGGTCTCCATCGCGTCAGCCCAGCCGGCCGCGCCCAACGCCACCGATGCCAAGGGACGCAAGCAGGGCGCGTGGAGCAAGGCTTGGCCCAACGGCCGCGCGCGCTACATCGGCGCCTTCAAGGACGATAGGCCGCAAGGCGAGTTCAAGCACTTCGATGACGAGGGCCGCTTGACCACGCTCCAGCGCTACGCCCCCGATGGCAGCACGAGCCGCGCCGAGCATTTCCACGCGAATGGCCAACTCATGGCGCGCGGCAAATACGTGGGGCAGGCGAAGGACAGCACCTGGAACTACTACGCCGACGATGGCTCTCTGCGGAAGGTGGAGCGCTACGCGGAAGGCGCGCTGCACGGCGAGCAATTGAGCTACTACCCGAACGGCCAGATGCTGGAGCGCGAGGAGCGGAGGGCAGGGCAGCTGCATGGCCCGAGCAAGAGCTGGTTCGCCAACGGCGAATTGAAGAGCGAGGCCACCTATGAGAATGGCGAGGGCGAGGGCCGCATGGTCTTCTACCATCCCAACGGCAACAAGGAGATCGAGGGCCAGCTGGTCAACGGCACCCGCGATGGCACCTGGCACTACTTCAACCCAGATGGCAGCTTGCAGCTCGTGATGCTGTACGCCAAGGGCGAGCTCGTGAAGGAGCGCAAGGAGAACGGCGCCTTCACCGAGCATTACGATGATGAGCAGCTCAAGAGCGAGGTGCGCTACAAGAAGGGCAAGCGCGAAGGCGCCTTCACCGAGTGGCACCCCAACGGCAGGTGGGTCATGAAGCCCATGCAAGCCGATCCCGTAACCGGTGCGCCCGGCGGCGACATGGAACGTGTGCTCGAAGGGCAGACCATGAAGCGCGAAGGCACGTACATGAACGACCTGCTCGAAGGCGAGGTAAGGGAATATGACGAGAAAGGGAAGCTGGCGCGGACCGTCAAGTACAAAGCGGGTGTCGAGCAATAGGGGCAATAGGCCGTTGGCAGTCGGCAATGGGCAGTCGTCGAGGACGACTGTCAACTGCATTCAGCAATGAGCAAGCACGGGCGCATCCTGGTGGCCATGAGTGGCGGAGTGGACAGCTCCGTTGCCGCGCTGATGCTGCATGAGGAGGGCTACGAGGTGATCGGCGTCACCATGAAGACCTGGGATTACGCCGATGCCAGCGGGGGCAAGCGCATCACGGGCTGCTGCGACCTGGACAGCATCAACGATGCGCGCAGCATGGCGGTGAGCCGCGGCTTCCACCACATGATCATCGACATCCGCGAGGAGTTCGGCGATGCCATCATCGGCAACTTCACCAGCGAGTACATGGCCGGCCGCACGCCCAACCCCTGCGTGCTGTGCAACACCTTCATCAAGTGGGAGGCCCTGCTCAAGCGCGCCGACATGATGGGCTGCGAGCTGATCGCCACCGGGCATTACGCGCAGGCCATCCAGCATCCTGGCGGCCGCTGGGCCGTGCGCAAAGGATTGGATCCAGGAAAGGACCAGAGCTATGTGCTGTGGGGGCTGGAGCAGAAGAACCTCGCACGCACACGCTTCCCCATCGGGCATTTCCACAAGAGCCGCATCCGCGAGATGGCGGTGGAGAGCGGCTTCCCGGAGCTGGCGCAGAAGAGCGAGAGCTATGAGATCTGCTTCATCCCCGATAACGACTACCGGGGCTTCCTCAAGCGCAAGGATCCCGAAGCGACCGCGAGACTGGCCCGTGGCAAGCTGGTAGGCGTGGGTGGAGAAGTGCTGGGCGAGCACGACGGCTACCCCTTCTTCACCGTGGGCCAGCGCAAGGGGCTGGGCATCGCCACCGGCGAGCCGCTCTACGTCGCGGAGATCGTCCCGGAGACCAATACTGTCGTGCTCGGACGCAAAGCCGACCTGGACAGGACCACCATGCTGGTGCGTCGGCCGAACTTCCAGTTGGTTGAGGCGTTGACCGATGAGGTGGAGGCCTTGGTGAAGATTCGCTACAAGGACAAGGGCACTCCCGCTACCTTGCGCATGGCAGGCGAACGGGTCCATGTGGAATTCCGCGCCACCGTCGCAGGCATCGCACCCGGGCAGAGCGCCGTCTTCTATGTCGGCGATGATGTGCTCGGAGGCGGGTTCATCGATCGGCCATAGACCATGAAGAACAGTATCCCCCTCATCCTCGCGGTCAGCGCGCTGGCCATGGTCGGCTGCAAGAAGCAGGAGGCCGAGCGCCCCGACCTAGGCTACGGCTACTTCCCACGCACTGTGGGCGCTTACATCGTGTACCAGGTCGATTCGACTTGGGCAGATGAGCCTGCGCAAGTGCAAGGCTCGGTGAGCTACCTGCTCAAGGAGAAGGTGGTGGAAGAGTACACGGATCCCGCTGGGCGCAAATCCTGGCGCATTCATCGCTTCGTGAAGAACGCTGCCGACGAATGGGTGATCCGCGATGTGTGGACGAGCACAATGGACGAAGTCTCAGCCGAGGTCAACGAAGAGAACCTGCGTAGGCAGAAACTCTCCTTCCCGGTGCGCGATGGGCGCCGCTGGGACATCAACGTGTACAACGTCACCGACGAATTGGAAGTGGCCTTCCGTGAAGTTGGCGGCGCCTGGAGCGGCGGCGGCCTCAGCTACGACCGCACCGTCTTGGTGAAGAACACCCTGCCGCCCAATGCGGTGATCACCCGCAACTTCCAGGAGCGCTGGGCGCATGGCGCGGGCATGGTGAGCAAGTACTGGGAGTTCAAGGACCAGCAGTCCGATGGGTGCCATGGTTGCTGGCGCCTCGACATGGTGGCTGTGGCCCACGGCAACGAGTGAACGATGATGATCCAGCGCTTCACCCTTCTTTGTTGCACGGCATGCGTCATCACCGCCGCAGCGCAGATCGGCCCCGATACCTACTGGGTGCAGTTCACGGACAAGGACGCCACGCCTTACTCCATCGGCGAGCCGGAGCAATTCCTCTCGGCACGCGCCATTACGCGCAGGCAGGTGCAGGGCATCAGCCTCGATGTGACCGACCTCCCCGTGGACCCCGCCTACATCAGCACGGTGCTCGCCACCGGCGATGTGCAGCTCATCAACCGCAGCAAATGGTTCAATGCCGTCACCATCCGCAGCACTGATCAGCTCGCGCTGGATGCCATCGCATCATTGCCCTTCGTGAGCAACGTGCGCGCTACGAGAAGGCTCATCGCGCAGCCGCCTCAGCCCATCGACAAGTTCACGATGGAGGCGCCGCCCGTGATCACGGCGCGCGGCGGGCAGCCCGAGGACTACGGCCTTTCCTGGCCGCAGATCCTCATCCACAACGGGCACTTGCTGCACGCGTTCGAGGCCA
>CAZFBP010000277.1:0-4327 GCA_964517255.1 uncultured Chryseobacterium sp. | reverse complement strand
ATCCTGAGCCGCTGCCAGGTGTTCGACTTCCGCCGGATCCAGGTCGCGGACATCACGAAGCATCTCGCCTCCATCGCGCACAAGGAGGGCATCGAGGCGGAAGCGCGGGCCCTGCACGTGATCGCGCAGAAGGCCGATGGCGGCCTGCGCGATGCGCTGAGCATCTTCGACCAGCTGGTGAGCTTCGCGGGCAACCGACTCACCTACGCCGACGTGGTGAAGAACCTGAACGTGCTGGACCACGAGCACTACTTCAGCCTCACCGACAGCATCGTGAAGGGCGATGTGCCCGCCACGTTGGTGGAGTACAACACCATCCTGGCCGATGGCTTCGACGGACATCTCTTCGTGACCGGTCTGGCGCGCCACTTCCGCGACCTGCTCGTGAGCCAGGATCCGCGCACGCTGCCGCTGCTGGAAGTGAGCGAGGACCTGGTGGCGCGCTACGGCGCGCAGGCGCAGGGCACGCCGCGCGAAGTGCTGATCCGCGGCCTCGACCGCCTGGCCCAATGCGACGCGCAGTACAAGCAGAGCAAGGAGCCGCGCCTGCTGGTGGAGCTGACCTTGATGCAGCTCTGCCGCTTGAACGCGCCAGCGGAACCGGCGGCGCCGCGCTTGGCCGCCGAAGCCCCGGCCACTGCGGAAAAAAAAAGCCCTGACCTCAGCGTAACGCCTCAAGCGACGGCGCCGGCATCCGCTCCGGCGCCAACAGCCCCGACGCTTTCCCTGGCCGCCGAGCCGAAACCTGTCGGCGATGAGGGCTACACGCCGAAGCGCAGACTGGTGCGCGAGCAGGTGAGCATCAAGCCCGTGGCCGCTGCTCCGGCCACACCTGCGGCACCGACCGCGGCCATCGATACGGACGAAGGCCCCGCGCTGGCGCTGGCCACCAAGGCGGTGAACCCCGCCTTGCTCACGCGCGTGTGGAGCGCGTACGCCGCGGCGCGCAAGGCCGAGGGCAAGAACAGCCTGCACGCCACGCTGAGCGCGCACGAGCCGGTGGTGCTCGGACCGAGCATCGTGAGCTTCTCCATCGTGAACGATGTGCAGGAGAAGTACCTGCGCGAGGAGAAGCCCGCGCTCCTCTCCCACTTGCGCCGCGAACTGGCCGATCCCGCGCTGCAGCTCGAAGTGAAGAAGGAGGAAGTGGTGACGCGCCCGCGCTACACCAAGCTGGACAAGTTCACCCTGATGGCCGAGAAGAATCCGGCCTTGCTGAAGCTGCGCGAGGAGCTGGACCTGGATCTGGGGTGAAGGAATGCTGAGGGTTGAGGGTTGACTTGGGTTGAGGGTTGAAAGACCGGCCCTTCCGGTTTCAATGAGCCTCACTGGAGGCTGGCCAAGATGCCTATGCGGCCTGTAAACCAGCACTATATTGGCACCCATATTCGACTTGACAGGCACCCATGAAAACCACCATCGAACTGCCCGAGGCGCTCTTCGCCAAGGCCAAGCGCCTTGCCCGTGCGCGCAAGACCACACTGAAGGCCTTGATCGAGCAAGGGTTGCGCATGATCCTGGCAGAGCAGCGCGATGGTCCGGCCTTCAAGCTGCGCGATGCCAGCGTAGGCGGCAAGGGCCTGAACCCCGAGTTCGGGAATGCCTCCTGGGAACAGATCCGTGACACCGTGTACAAAGGCGAAGGCGCATGATCGCGGTGGACACGAACCTGCTGGTGTACGCCCACCGCAAAGACTCGGCGTTCCATGCAGCTTCCAAGGGTTTGATCACGCAGCTTGCCGAGGACAGAAGCGCTTGGGCGATCCCGTGGCCATGCCTGCATGAGTTCCATGCCATCGTCACGCACCCGCGCATCTACGCCCCGCCGAGCACCCCGGAGAAATCGATCGCGCAGATCGAAGCGTGGCTGGCATCGCCGACCCTGCACCTGCTGGCGGAGAACGAATCGCATTGGAAGGAGCTGCGCGAATTGCTCGCCAGGGCGAAAGTGCAAGGCCCCTTGGTGCACGATGCGCGCATCGCCGCGCTCTGCCTGAGCCACGGCGTTCGTGAGCTATGGTCGGCGGACCGCGACTTCAGCCGCTTCCCACGCCTGCGCATCCGCAACCCGCTGATCGGCATCTAGAAAGCGGCATGTGATCGCATTTCGGCGTTGGGTAGTTTCGCCGCCTCAACCCGCAACCTGCCTTTCGTTCAATCTTCAACCCTCAAACTGCGCTTCAAGAATGTCGAAGATCAAAGTCGCGAACCCCGTAGTCGAGCTCGATGGCGATGAGATGACCCGCATCATCTGGAGGTGGATCAAGGACCAATTGGTCCTCCCATACGTGGATGTGCCCATCGAGTACTACGACTTGGGCATGGAGAGCCGCGACCGGACCGACGACAAGGTGACCGTGGAGAGCGCGAAGGCGATCCTGAAGCACCATGTGGGCATCAAGTGCGCGACGATCACCCCCGACGAGGCGCGCGTGCAGGAGTTCGGCCTCAAGCAGATGTGGAAGAGCCCGAACGGCACCATCCGCAACATCCTCAACGGAACCGTATTCCGCGAGCCGATCGTGATCAGCAACATCCCGCGGCTCGTGCCAGGCTGGACGCAGCCGATCGTCATCGGTCGTCATGCCTTCGGCGATCAGTACCGCGCCACGGATGCCGTGATCAAGGGCAAGGGCAAGCTCACCATGACCTTCACGCCAGAGGATGGAAGCGCGCCCACGAATTGGGACGTGTACCAGTTCGATGGCAGCGGCGTGGCGCTGAGCATGTACAACACCGACGAGAGCATCGAAGGCTTCGCGCACAGCTGCTTCAACCTCGCCCTGGCGAAGAAGTGGCCGCTCTACCTCAGCACCAAGAACACCATCCTGAAGAAGTACGACGGCCGCTTCAAGGACATCTTCGAGGACATCTACCAGAAGCACTTCAAGGCCGACTTCGCGAACGCAGGCATCGTGTACGAGCACCGCTTGATCGATGACATGGTGGCCAGCGCCATGAAATGGAGCGGCGGCTTCGTCTGGGCCTGCAAGAACTACGACGGCGACGTGCAGAGCGACACCGTGGCGCAGGGCTTCGGATCACTGGGCCTGATGACCAGCGTGCTCATCACGCCCGATGGCAAGACGATGGAAGCGGAGGCCGCGCACGGCACCGTGACGCGCCACTACCGCATGCACCAGCTGGGCAAGCCCACCAGCACCAACCCCATCGCCAGCATCTTCGCGTGGACGCGCGGCCTGGCCTTCCGTGGCAAGCTCGATGGCAACCAGGCGCTGATCGACTTCTGCACCAAGCTCGAGAATGTGTGCATCAGGACCGTGGAGAGCGGCCAAATGACCAAGGACCTCGCGGTGTGCATACATGGTGAGAAGGTGGGCGCGGAGCACTACCTCACCACGGAGAAGTTCATGGACGCGCTGCGCGAGGGGATCGAGCTTGACTACCGTAGGTAGGCGGGCATAGGTCGTTCGGCGCATCTTCGCGCGGCCCGCTCCCCTGCCGCGATGTCCTTCTCGCGAATCAACGTCCTGCTCGCCGCGCTGGTCTGCACCATCGCCGCCTGGTTCGGCGTGGGCTTCCAGTCGGAGGATGAATTCTACCAGGTGATCAGCGTGGCGCAGCACCTGCGCGGCCTGGCAAGCGCTGAGGATCAACTGATGGATTTCCACGCGCACTGGCGGAGCATGCTTATGCCGGTGATCGCCGCTGGCGTGCTCGAGGCCGGCGAGCGGCTGGGCCTCACGGACCCCTTCGCGCTCGCCTTCATTCTCCGTCTGCTCACCGCAGCGCTCGCCATCATCGTGCTGCGTGATCTGGCACGCGTGGCGAAACAGTCGCTCCGGCCGGAGAATCACCAAGCCCTTGATGCCTTGAATTGGTTCCTGTGGTTCGTGCCCATCCTGCTCATGCGCTTCACCGGAGAGGCCTGGAGCGCCTTGCTCTTCGCGCGCGGGCTCACCTTGCTGCTCGACGAGAAGCCCCGAAGCGCGTGGGCCATCGGCGCATGGTGGGGCGCGGTGGTGATCATTCGGCCTGCTGTCGCGGTGCTGCCTTTGTCCGCGTGGGTGTGGGCGCTGCTGGTGAAGAAGGAAGAGCGGGCTCGTCTCACGCGAATGGTCGGCGGTGGCGTCATCGCGATCGTTGCATGCACGGCGCTCGATTCGCTCTGCTACGGAGCGCCCACCGTGCCGCTGTGGAATTACCTCCACGCCGCGCTCACCGGGCAGGAGAACGGACGATTCATGTCGCTGCCGTGGCACCAGCACGGGCTCTTCCTCATCAAGTACGCGACGATCCCTGTTGGCATGTTGCTGCTCGCGGCGCTCGTCGTGTTGCTCGCACTGAACCGCAAGCACGTGCTCGT
>CAZFBP010000276.1:4067-4353 GCA_964517255.1 uncultured Chryseobacterium sp. | reverse complement strand
GCGGGCAGAGGATGACCCAGTAGCGTAGGGTTGATCTCATGTCGGCGGTCATGGAATTGATCAAATGGGCCGGCTTGCTCAGAGCGTGGCAAATATAGGACGCAGCCTCTCGTAAAAGGTGGCGGCGTTGTTGATTACGTGTTGATTATCTGAAGGTTGCGTTGGCTTAACGCGCCGTCGCATCACTCCGCGTAAAGGGCCTCGATCAGCGGGGCGTACTTGGCCTGTATGGGCTTGCGCTTCAGCTTCAGCGAGGGGGTGAGGTCGCCGGCTTCGATGGTGAACT
>CAZFBP010000276.1:0-4057 GCA_964517255.1 uncultured Chryseobacterium sp. | reverse complement strand
CTCACTGGTCAGCAAGGCGATCTTCTTCACCCGCTCCCAGTGTCCGAGCTCGTTCCCCGCTTCCTGCACCTCCTCGAAGACCCGGTCGATGATGCGTTTATCAGCCACTACCTGATCCCGGCTCTCGAACGGGATGCCCTTCAGCGCGCAGTATTCCTTCAGGAAGCCGAAGTCAGGGACGATGAGCGCCGCCGGGAATTTGCGGTTCTCACCGATCACTATGGCCTGCTCGATGAAGCGCGAGGCTTTCAACCGGTTCTCGATCACCTGCGGTGCCACGTACTTGCCGCCGCTGGTCTTGAAGATCTCCTTCTTGCGGTCGGTGATGCGTAGGAATCCTTCGGTGGTAAGTTCGCCGATGTCGCCGGTGTGCAGCCACCCTTCAGCGTCGATGGTTTCCTTGGTCAACTCGGGTTCCATGTAGTACCCCTGCATGATGTTCGGCCCGCGCGCCAGAATCTCCCCATCGGGCGCGATGCGCACCTCTACGCCGGAAATGGGCCGACCCACCGTGCCGAAGCGCAGCCCATCGTGCCGCAGATCATTCACGCTGATCACGGGGCTGCTCTCGGTGAGTCCGTAGCCTTCCATCACTGGCACGCCCGCGGCATTGAAAACGCGCGCCAACCGCACCTGCAGCGCCGCGCTGCCGCTGGCCACCACGCGGCAGCGCCCACCCAATGCCGCCTGCCACTTGCTGAAGATCAGCTTGCGCGCGATGGCCAGTTGCACGTTGTACCACCAGCCGCGGCCGTGCACGTCGTACTTGAAGCCCAGTTCCAACGCCCAGAAGAATAGCGCCCGCTTGATGCCCGTGAGCGCCTCGCCCTTGGCGATGATCTTGTCGAAGATCTTCTCCAGCAGCCGGGGCACGGCGGTGAACACATCGGGCCGCACCTCGCGGATGCGTTCGCCGAGGTCGTCGAGCGATTCCTGGAAGTAGATGCTCACGCCCACGTGCAGGTACATGTACATGAGCATGCGCTCGTAGATGTGCGAGAGCGGCAGGAAGCTGATGCACCGGGCGTTGCTGTCCACCGGGAAGCGCTCGATGCTGGCCAGCAGATTGCTGATCACGTTGGCGTGCGTGAGCATCACGCCCTTGGGCTTGCCAGTGGTGCCGCTGGTGTAGATGATGGTGGCCAGGTCGCTGCCTTTCACCGCGGCCTCGTGCGCGCGCAGATCATCGGCGCGCGCGGCATCGGCCATGTCGAGGGCCTCGCTCCAATGCCGCGCGCCGGCCACGCGATCGAAGGTGAAGCAGTGCGTGGCCACGCCGCAATCGGCCTTCGCGTGGATCTCCGCATTGGCGCAGAAGCAGACGTTCACGCCAGCGTGCTTCAGGATGTACGCGTAATCCTCCTTGCTGCTGGTGGGGTAGATGGGCACGGTGACCGCGCCGATGCGAAGGATGGCCTGATCGACCAGGGCCCATTCGCTGCGGTTGCCGCTGCAGATGGCCACCTTGTGCCCGGGGGCAACGCCTAGCGCCATGAGCCCTAGTGCTATCCGCTCGCTGATGTCGATGAGCTCCTGGGTGGAGTAGGGGCGCCATTCGCCGTTCTCCTTGGTGCAGATGGCGTCGGCCTTCGGATAGTTGGCGAGCTGGTGCCGGGGAATGTCGAAGAGGCGCTCGATGGGCATTGGTCTGGTGCTGAGTGGGACGCACAAGATAGAGCCCCGCTCATTACGTGGCGCGCCCCGGTCCGCAGGCGCCTCATTCGCCGATGGCAACCAGGTAGCGCTCGATGTACGCGTCGATCCGCTTCGCCTTGTACTGCATCACGTAGCGCGGGTGCTCCAGCGGAACGACGCGATCGAAGAGGCGCAGCCGTTCATTCAGCGCGCTGAGGTACGCCATGTTCTTTCCCGTGCCGATGCAGACGACCTTGTCCGTGCGCATGCCGCAGCTCACCAACGCGCGGAGCCAGATCTCCACGAATGGCGTTACTGCGGCCTCGAGTGCTTTGTCGTCGTAGTAATTCAGGTTGGTGCCGGTGCCGCTCGTGCCGCGTTTCACGAAACCGAGCGGACAGATGGCGTGAACGTAAACCGCGCTGTAGAACGTCTTCGCCCCACCGGCCGCGCGGATCATGCGGTAGAAGAAGTCGCTGCTGGGCTCGTGCGTCCGCATGCCGATCACCGGAATGCCGAGGTCGCTCTCGCACCGCTTGGTGTCGGTGAAGGAGATGCCGGTGCTTCCCGCGCCGAGCCGGCCCGGATTGATCCCGAGCATGAGCAGGCGCGGGCGTCCATCACGGAAGTACTTCTGATGGAAGAGCCTCACGATGCGGCGCACTTCAGCGCCGCGCTCGCCGGTGAACGGGTCCAGGACCCCTACGTCCGCAGGCAGTCTCACGCCTTCGAGCGAGAAGGAGAGCACATGCTCGAGCAAACGGTCGGCGAGCAGTTCGCGCATCGCGCAAAGCAAAGCGCCCAAGCGGATAGGTAACTTGGCCGCATGCACAAGGCCGTTGCGCTCGCTTCGCTGATCCTGTTCGCCCTGCCTGGCAAGGCGCAATCCGACGAGCATCCGTTCATCGAATCATTCACCCTCACGGTGCAAGAGGGGCGCGTGCTGGTGCAATGGACCATGAAGGGCGGCAGCACCTGCGACGGATCGACGGTGGAGCGAAGCGCCGATGGCGAGACGTTCGTGCCGGTTCACCGCATCGAGGGCCTGTGCGGCGACCCCGAGGTGGCCGTGCCCTTCAGCTGGGCCGATGCCGACCCGCCGGAGCTGAGCACTCTGTGCTACCGCATTGTCTTCGCCGCCGAGGGCCGCAGCTCCGTGAAGAGCGTGCGCTTCGATCAATTGAACAGGAGCGAGCTTCGGCTCTATCCCTCGCCCACCGATGGCCTTTCCACCTTGTTGCTCCGCGTGTCGGCGAGCGCGCAAGTGGAGCTGCGCGTGTCGGATGCGAATGGGCGCTTGGTGATCGAGCGCATTAAGCAGGTGGGTCGATCGCACGTGATCGACCTCGCGGGATTCGCCGCCGGCAGCTACGCGGTGACCGCCATCGCCGACGGGCAGCGCTTCGACGCGCGCGTGGTGAAGCGATAGGTTCCCGATTCCTTCGCAGCAGCCCATCGACGCCCGGAGGTCGAACCGGACGGCTGGCGCTGCAAGCCGGCGTTATTCGCAGTAGATGAGGAGCGTTTCCTCCACGCTCTTGTTGCCGAGCTGATGCGCGGCATGCAGGGCCTCGCAAGCCTCCTGCTTGCGGTCCATGCGGATCAGCACGAGCCCGCGCTGCGCATGACCTTGGTCCAGCGTGGGGTCCAATTCCACGGCGCGTTCCAGGTCGGCCAGGGCCTTGTCATCTTCATGCATGGCGGCCAGCACGATTCCGCGATTGCACCAGCCGAAGGCGTTGTACGGCGCGATCTCGATCAAGCGGTCGTAATGGGCCTTGGCGCCCATGAGGTTGTTGCTCTTCATGGCGGCATGGCCGAGCTGCAGCAGGGCGTGCTCGGCCGCGGGTCCCGTAGGGCGCACCGCGAGGATGCGAGCCAGATCGGCCAGCGCGCTGTGCTCGGCACCCAGACGGCTCTTCACCTCGGCACGACGCAAGAGGGCATGGGCGTCATCCGGGCTCAAGGCCAAGGCTTGATCCAGGTCCTTCATGGCACCACCGAAATCGCCTAGGCCGATGCGGTTCACGGCCCTGTAGTACCAGGTCTTCATGTCGGCGGGCGAAGCAGCCACGGCCTTGGTGAAGGACTCCTCGGCCTGGGCGTGGTCCTGGGCGCGCATGGCGCTCATGCCAGCCAGCATATCGGTGCTCTGCTGGGCCGCCAGCGTGGTGGCGCACAGCATGCTCAGGGCAATGATCAGGGTCTTCATGGCGGGGCCTGAAACGGAGGGCCGTTCTGAAAAGTTCCCAGCAGGAGGTGGAAAAGTGTGATGCGGCTTTCTCGCCTTGCACGATGGCAAGGCTTCACCTTCGGCGCTGCATTCAGCCCACAACATGCGGAGGCGGCCTGCGCGGTTGCCGCAACGTTCAACTTCAAACCTGCATTCGGCATCATGCTCCTCAACAGCCAACCCCTCTCC
>CAZFBP010000275.1:0-4358 GCA_964517255.1 uncultured Chryseobacterium sp. | reverse complement strand
TCCTCGATGCCGAGCCCACAGCGGGCGGCCTCGGCGTGCGCATGATCGATGGCACCGGCCAGTTCCTCCCCGAGAGCAAACGCGGGCTTCCGACGCCTGCCGTGGCCTTCTACAAGATCATCGGCCTCACGCGTCTCTTCCCGCGCAGCCGCGTGTTCGGCCGCTACCACCTGGGCCACCTGCCCGAGCACGAGGCCGCGCCCATCGAGATCCTCTCCGGCGCCTGCATGTTCCTGCGCCGCAAGACGCTCGATGAAGTGGGTCTGCTCGATGAGAGCTTCTTCATGTACGGCGAGGACATCGACCTGAGCTACCGCATCACCTTGGACGGCTACCAGAACTGGTACTTCCCCCAGGCGCGCATCATCCACTACAAGGGCGAGAGCACCAAGAAGAGCAGCGTGAACTATGTGTTCGTGTTCTACAATGCCATGGCCATCTTCGCCCAGAAGCACTTCACGCGCAGGCGCACCAACCTGCTGAGCCTGCTGATCACCGGCAGCATCTACCTCAGCGCGGCGGGCGCCATCGTGGCGCGCTTCCTCAGGCGTGCACTGCTGCCGATGCTCGACCTCGGAGCCACCATGCTGGTGGCCTGGGCCGTGCTGCTCTCCCGGAACGAAGGCTCCGTCGCCTCCACCGGGGCGCGATCGCTCTCCTTCTTGGCCGCCGGCGCCATCGCGCAGCTGTTCCTGGCCCTGTTCGGTGGTTACGACCTGCCGGTGCGGCTGGTCAATGTGCTCAAAGGCATGTCCGCGCTGGTGGTGTGCGGCTTCGTCATGAACGCCCTCAGCGAGGAGCACGCCTCGGCCTACATCAGCCTGGCCATGATCGCCGCGATCGCGACCCTCTGCTACATGGGCACCCGCGCGCTCCTTCATCTGATGCGGGCGAAGGGGTACAGCCTCCGCGCCATCGACCGCAAGCGCGTGCTGGTCATTGGAAGCGCCGAAGAGAACAAGCACGCCCTCGCGTTGTTGTGGCAAACGCACTTCGGCCTGGGCCGCCAGAAGCAGATGAGCACCGGCGATGCCGAGTCACCGGACGCCCTCGCTCTGATCCGCAAGAAGGTTCGTAAGCACGGGATCGACGAGGTCGTGTTCTGCGCGAAGGACCTGGCCTGGGGCCGCATCATCGAATTGATCGAGGAATTGCCCGATACCCATGTGCTCTTCAAGATCGCCGGGCCTGGCAGCGAGCTGATCATCGGCCCCAACAGCGTGGAGAGCCTGCAGGACCTGGACCTGATGGAGCCGCACACTGTGAATAGCGATGCGGGCCGCCGCGCTAAGCGCCTGGTGGATGCCGTGGCGTCGCTGCTGCTGCTGCTCGCCGCGCCCATCGCCATCTGGCCGATGCACGACAAGGGCGGATTCCTGCGCAATGCCTGGCTGGTGCTCCTGGGGCGCAAGAGCTGGGTGGGCTACCGCGCCGGCACCGAACGGAGCCTGCGCCTGCCACCGCTGCGTGCCGGCGTGATCGACCCGTTGACGCCGGAGGCAGTTGTCTCAGAGACCGTGGCCATGCGCGCCAACACCGATTACGCCAAGGATTACAGCCCCTGGCGCGACGTGCTGCTGATCGCGCGTGGATACCGCATGCTGGGGCTTCGTTGAGCACCTGATGCCATCGGTGGCGGTGTTTACATTTGGCCGCGCCAGCAGCGCTTCGCCGCATGTCCCAGATCGAGATCCTGTTGCCCAAGATGGGCGAGAGCGTGGCCGAGGCCACCATCACCAAGTGGCTGAAGAAGCCCGGTGACGCGGTGGCAGCCGACGAGCCCATCGTGGAGATCGCCACCGACAAGGTGGACAGCGAGGTGCCAGCGCCCGAGGCCGGCGTGCTCAGCGAGCAACTGGTGAAGGAGGGCGATGTGGTGAAGGTGGGACAGCCCATCGCGCGCATCGGCGGTGCGGCCGCAACGGCCAGCGCCCCGGCGGCACCGGCGCCGAGCGCATCGATTCCGGCACCCGCGAAGCCAACTCCATCGCCTGCTTCCAACGGTCACGCGCCCGCGCCTGTGAAGGCCGCCATGGCCGATGCCGGGCCTGTGGCTCGCACGGGGCCCAGCGGCAAGTTCTACAGCCCGCTGGTGCGCCAGATCGCCAAGAGCGAAGGCGTGAGCATGGCCGAACTCGAGGCCATCGCCGGTTCGGGCGAGGGTGGCCGCGTTACCAAGAAGGACATCCTCGGCTACTTGCCGAATCGCGGGGCGCAGATGACGGGTGGAAAGTCGGCCAGCAGCGAGTCGGCCAGCGGTGAGTCGGCCAGCGGCAAGTCGGCTCCTGCGCCTTCCATCTCTCCCGCTGTGGGCGATGAGCTGATCGAGATGGACCGCATGCGCCGCCTCATCGCCGACCACATGGTGATGAGCAAGCGCACCAGCCCGCACGTGACCAGTTTCGTGGAAGCGGACGTGACCAACCTGGTGCTCTGGCGCGAGAAGGTGAAGAAGGCCTTTGAGCAGCGCGAGGGTGAGAAACTCACCTTCACCCCGGTCTTCATCATGGCCATCGTGCAGGCCATCAAGGAGATGCCCATGGTGAACGTGCAGGTTGACGGGTACACCATCATCAAGAAGAAGGAGATCAACATCGGCATGGCCGCCGCGCTGCCCAGCGGCAACCTGATCGTGCCCGTGATCCGCAACGCCGACCAGCTGAACCTGGTGGGCCTCGCCAAGAAGGTGAACGATTTAGCCAATCGTGCCCGTGCCGGCAAGCTCCTGCCCGATGAGGTGGCGGGCGGCACCTACACCGTGACCAACGTGGGCACCTTCGGCAACGTGCTGGGCACCCCGGTGATCAACCAGCCCCAAGTGGCGATCATGGCCACCGGCGCCATCCGCAAGAAACCGGCGGTGATCGAGACTCCCACCGGCGACCTCATCGGCATCCGTCACCAGATGTTCCTCAGCCATAGCTACGACCACCGCGTGGTGGATGGCGCCTTGGGCGGCCGTTTCGTGCGCCGCGTGGCCGACATCCTCGAGGGCTGGCCCATGGAACAGGCATGGTGATCAGGAAGCACCGAGAGGGAAAATTCTACTTTAGCCCCTGACCTACCGAACCGAACGCGCTCCCCTCTGATGATGAAACGCTACCGCACCTTCCTAGCCGCCACGTTCGTCGCCCTCGCAAGCGCCGCCTTTGCGCAGGACGGGAACACCTCCTTCAATTGGAAATTCGAGGAGGGCAACAAGCTCATGGAGGAGAAGCTCTTCAACCAGGCCGCCGAGATCTGGAAGGAACTGCTCGCCACCGATGAGGAGAACGCCAACATCAACTACAAGGCGGGCCTCAGCTATTTCAGCTCCTTCAACCAGAAGGCCAAGGCCCTGCCCTACCTCGAGAAGGCCTCGCAGCTGCGCAAGAGCGGCAGCTACGGCGGGTTCAACCAGAGCGGCTACGACCCCTTCGAGCCCAGGGAGCGCAACGCCCCCGTGGAAGTGGACTATTACCTGGGCCGTGCCTACCACCTGGCCGAGCAGTTCGACAAGGCCGACATCAATTACCAGAAATTCCTCGATGGTGTGGATGCGAAGCATGCCATGCGCAGCCTGGCCGCGCGCGGTAAAGAGCAGGTGGCCAACGCGCGCGAGCTGCGCAAATCGCCCCTGGGCTACCAGGTGAGCAACGTGGGCCCCGTGGTGAACAGCGACCATCCCGATTTCAGCCCGGTGCTCAGCGTGGATGGCAACGCCCTCTTCTACACCAGCCGGCGTGTGCGCCCCGACAGCTCCAACAAGAACATCCTCGACCCCATCGCCGGCCTGCCCTACGAGAACATCTACGTGAGCTACAAGGACCGTGAGGGCAACTGGCAGCAACCCGAAATGCTCAACATCAACCCCAGCGGCGCGGGCCACCTGGCCAGCGTGAACGTGGCAGCCGATGGTCAGACGCTCTACATCTACCGCGATGATGGCGGCGACGGCAACATCTACGAGAGCAAGCTGGTGGGCGAAGTGTGGACCGATCCCGTCCTCATGAGCAGCGACATCAACACGCGCTCCTGGGAGACGCACGGCGCGCTCACCGCCGATGGCAACACCTTCTACTTCATCAGCAACCGCCCCGGAGGCAAGGGCGGCCGCGACATCTACCGCGTGGTGCGACTGCCCGATGGCCAATGGAGCAAGGCCCAGAACCTCAGCGGCGTGGTGAACAGCCCCTTTGATGAGGACGGCGTGTTCGTGCATCCGAACGGACGCACCATGTACTTCAGCTCCATGGGCCACAACAGCATGGGCGGCTTCGACATCTTCCAGACCGAGCAACAGGACGATGGCACCTGGACCCCGCCGGTGAATCTGGGCTACCCGCTGAACACCGTTGATGACGACGTGTTCTTCATCA
>CAZFBP010000274.1:0-4373 GCA_964517255.1 uncultured Chryseobacterium sp. | reverse complement strand
CCGTCCGCCGAACAGGCCTGTGATCAATGCGAAGTCAGCCGGGTCGGTCTTCAACGCTTCGCCTTTCGCATTGATGAATTGGGGCTTGTCGGTCGCAAGGTCACGCACTGCCGCATAGCCGCTCTCACCGAAGGGGAAGCAGTTCTTGTAGGTCGGCGGAATGACCATGTTGCCTTTGATGTCCATATAGCCCCATAGGTCGCTGCCTGCGGGGCGCGCCTGGCAGAGGAGGGTTTGGGCCTGGAGGCCAAGGCTGCAGAATGCAGCTGAGAGCAGCGCGATGCGTTTCATGTCAATCGGTGATTTAGCAGCGAAGGAACAATGCGGCGTTGAAAGCTGCAATGATGGAACCCGGTCACTTCGGGATGCCTGGACTGTCCAGGGCTGAACCCTCGTTGCCCCTTCAATTCCCCGCCCGTCATTCGGTTGCGCTCGACCTGCAAGGGGTTGGGCCTGCGCCGCTGCTGCTCTTTGAAGACATCGAAGCGCGTGGGCACCAGGACTTCACCGGGTGGGACATATGGAGGTGCGGTGGGTACGTTAAGGCCCGAAACGCTTGCTGGTCCTGCGGCTGGTGTGCCGGATCTGGTACACGAAGACCGTGGAATCATCGATCACGAAGACGACACGATAAGGGAACTTCTCCACCATGGCATGCCGGAACTCTCCCTGACGCTTCTGCAACTTGGGGTTTCTGGCAAGCCGATGCAAGCAGGCTTGCGCTGCATCAGCGAAGCGCGCTCCCAATCCGATGCTTCTCTCCTCGTACCACGAATACTATCAGCCGCTTCGGCTTGTGCGGCCGCGCGAACGACAACCGTGTAGCTCATGCCGCGCGACCCTCGCGGATCATGCGCATCGCATCCTCCACGGACAGGTATGTGTCAAGCCCGGCCTTGCGACGACGATCGATCTCGCGCAGCTCCGCCAACTCGTCCTCTGTGAAATCTTCGGAACTGGCCAGTTCATTATCGAAGATCTGTTTGAGGCGTTGCAGGAAGGCCGCATCCTGCACAAGAGCGAGGCGTTCCAGGAGGTTGAGCTTGAGGTCGGAGGTGCTCATGGTTGAATGGCTTGATGGCCAAAGTTAGCGGCTCCGGTGCGCGACTGGGTTTCGAGACGGAAGCCCTATCGAGTTTCACAGGGTCGGCTCTGGTCGGAGCTTCCACGAATTGCGTCCAACTTCCCTCGGAATGTGTTTAGTTGGGTTGGACTCGTTCGGAAAAGAGATTCTATGCACTTAGCGCAGACCACCCCCATCGTGACCTCCGCCCATTGAACATAGCGAGCAACAGCGCCGGGAAGATCCCATTCGCGCATATCATTCTTCTCGTCGAAGACAATGACTTCGCCGATTCCAAGATGCGGACGCGAGAGTGTGAACGAAGTTGATCGCCCTGTAGATCCGTCCTTGAAAGTCACCGTATGCGCTGCGCCGATATTGCGCAATTGCACAACTTCAAGTGTGCGAAACTCCGACTCAATAGAGGCCTTGGTAGGGACCTTGATGAGTTCACATAACCGGAGAATTGCCCAGCCTTGCTGATAGGCGCATGTGAGTATCCCACATAGTCGAAGTAGTTGCTCTCCATATCCAGGTCCGCCCAAATTGTAACGTTTGTAACTCGCTATGGCCAACTCGCAATCACCTATCAGATCCATGCAATGGCAAAGCAGAGTCCAACCGCTCTCTGATTCAAACCCAAACCGCTCTTGAGCAGCGGCAAGAAAACTTGGGCTTCCCTTCTCGTTCGTTCTGTCTGCTACATCGTTTGCAATCTCCCGGAGTAGCTGCTCCAGACTTTCAATAGCGGTCCCTCCCGGCAATACCATCACTGTCCCTTCATCTCCCCACCCGTCATCCGGTTGCGCTCGATCTGCATGGGGTTGGGCTGGCGCCACTGTTGCTCCTTGAACACATCGAAGCGCGTGGGAACCATGCGCGGCGGCCAGCTGTTGTTGTTGAGGTCGCAGTCGGCGGTTTCGAGCAAGGGATCGAGCACAACGCTCTTCACCTCCTTGCGCTTCACGAAGACCTTGGAGATCTCGTCGCTGATGCGCCAGATCTCGGCGGGGATGCGCTCCGCTTCGGTGGTGCCGTCCACGTACTCCCATTCCAGGATCACGGGCATCACCAGGCCGCCGATATTCTTGAACGATAGCTCATACAGATGCAGGTCCTCGTTGAGCAGCCCCAACTCTTCGGGCTTGAGGCTCTTCTTCCACTTCTCATAGGCGGTGATTTCGCGCTCGGTAGCTGTGAGCGGATCGAAGCTGTTGTAGAAGTCGCGCGTGGCGGGGTCCCGGTCCACCACGAAATCGAGCTTCGCGTCGATGTTGCGCTGGCGGCTGATATCGGGCACTTCGCGGGCCTTCTCCTCCCGCTTCGCTTTCTCGGCCAGTAGAGGGTCTCGCGGCGATAAGCGCTTATAGCGGAGGTTCGCGAGCTCGATGTCCACATGGTCGGTGGTGTAGAACCAGCCCCGCCAGAACCAGTCGAGATCCACGCCGCTGGCATCCTCCATGCTGCGGAAGAAATCGGCGGGCGTGGGGTGCTTGAATTTCCAGCGATCGCAATAGGTCTTGAAGGCGTGGTCGAAGAGCTCGCGGCCCATGATCGTCTCGCGCAGGATGTTGAGCGCCGTGCAAGGCTTGCCGTAGGCGTTGTTGCCGAACTGCGTGATGCTCTCGCTGTTGGTCATGATGGGCTCGATCCGCGCCTTCACCTTGTCGGGCGTGGCGTTCGGGTCACCCTTCATGTAATCGACGATGTTGCGGGGTTTGCCGCGCCAGCTGGGGTAGTCCTTGTCCCACTCCTGCTCGGTGAGGTATTGCACGAAGGTGTTGAGGCCCTCATCCATCCAGGTCCACTGCCTCTCGTCGGAGTTGATGATCATCGGGAAGAAGTTGTGGCCGACCTCGTGCGTGATCACGCCGATCATGCCATACTTCGTGCGCTCGCTGTAGGTGCCGTCCTTCTCGGGGCGCCCGCCGTTGAAGCAGATCATCGGATACTCCATGCCGATGCGGTCGGTATGGACGCTGATGGCCACGGGGTAGATGTAGTCCGCCGTGAACTTGCTGTAGGTCTTGATCGTGTGCGCGACGACCTTGGTGCTATACTGCTCCCAGAGCGGATTGCCCTCCTTGGGATAGTAGCTCATGCAGAGCACGTTATTGGTCTTCACCGGCTGGTTCATCGCGTCCCAGATGAACTTGCGGCTGCTGGCGAAGGCCACATCACGCACGTTCTTGCTCTTGAACACCCAGGTCTTGGTGCCGCTGCTCCGCTCCTTCTCGTTGTCCAGCGCTTCCTGCGGCGTTACGATCATCACCGGCTTGTCGCTGGTGCGCGCCTGCGCCAAGCGTTTCTGTTGCGTTGATGTGAGCACTGCGGATGCGTTCGCCCACTCGCCGGTTGCCGCCACGATGTGGTCGCTGGGCGCGGTGATGCTGAGGCTGTAATCGCCGAAGTCGAGTGTGAACTCGCCAGAGCCGAGGAATTGCTTGTGCATCCAGCCGCTGTAATCCATGTAGGCGGCCATGCGGGGGTAGAACTGCGCGATGGTGTAGATGTAGTTGTCCTCCTCGGGGAAATACTCGTAGCCGCCGCGGCCGCCCCACTTGAAACGGTCGTTGATCCAATTCCACCAGGTGACCTTGAAGCTGAAGGTGGCGCCGGGCGCGAGCGGCCTTGACAGGTCCACACGCATCATGGTCTTGTTGATGGTGTACTTCAGCTTGCCACCGCTGGCATCGGTGACGCTCGTGATGCGGTAGCCGCCGTCGAAGGGCTTCACCCACTTCTCGACCTGCTGGATGTTCACGCTATCGCCAATGGTGCCGGTGCGTGTGGTGTTGGCGTCGCTGTTCGGCTCGAAGATGTTCTGGTCCAGTTGCAGCCAGAGGTACTCGAGTCTGTCCGGTGATTGGTTGTGGTATGTGATGGTCTCGCGACCCGTCAACTTCGGGAGCACGCCTTCGCTCGCTTTCGGTTCGGTGATCTCGACATGGATGTCGTAGTCGGCCTTCATCTGCCAATAGGCATGGCCGGGAGCTCCGCTGGCCGTGCGTTGCTCGTTAGGCGTGGGGAGCTCCTGATCGAGTTGGCGGAATTTGTCGCGGCCGTAGCGGGGGGAGTCTTGGGCGTGCGAAACGAGGGCGGCCAATACGCCAATGATCCAAAGGGTGTGCTTGATGAGCATTGGGCGAAAGTAGAACGCGGTTGCATGCCGATGTGCGGTCGGCACCGATGGCGAACTTTGTCCCGATGAAGTCCTTGCTCCTTGCCGTCGTACTTTCAAGCGCCTTCGCGCCTCACGACTTCTTCGTCTCAATTCTCACGATCCGTCACAAGCCGGAAACGCGCACCC
>CAZFBP010000273.1:0-4388 GCA_964517255.1 uncultured Chryseobacterium sp. | reverse complement strand
TTGAAGGGGATCTTGCCGTCGTGGAAAGCCTGCTCGATGCCGCATTTCCACACGCTGGTGCGATCCTCCTTCCGCGCCATTGGTTCACTGATGACCTGTCGGCAGGTGTTGGCAGCGGGCACGAAAGACCTGAACGTTTCAGCGTCCTTCCCCCGGCAACCGCTCGTAGGACACGCTTACTCCGTGCGAATAGGCCGTAAAGGCATTCACACTCTTCCATCGGACCATGGCGGTATCACTGGCATCGTATATCAAGAGCGAATCCTTCAGAACATCTGGCCAACGATGAATTTCAGCGCCCATGCTATCCGTTACCACAAGCTCATTGGCGGTAAACGAGTACGTCTTCGCGCCTTGACCCGGTTCAAACATGAACATCACGCCTACAAGATTCGATTCATCCCGTGGCATGGACTTGTCCAAGTTGATGCCCGTTTCTTTCCACTTACCCTGCAACTCCCTATTTCCATCCTGATCACTGGCAGTTCGTTGATGGTCGCATCCTGCGAGGCAGACTCCACACATGGAGACGACGAAACACCCACGGCTTATGTACGCGTGAACCTTCATGGTTTAGAAGGTAAATGACGTGAAATTGTACAGAACACCGCCACTACTGAATCCTGTTACAGTCAATGTGCAAGTACCGGAACAATTGCCCTCGCAGGAATATCCTGTTCCATGACCCGGCACCCATTGTGATTTGAGAGTACAACTCCCATCACTGCAACTGCATGATGCATTCTTTCCACCTCCGCCAGGCAAAGATGCCTTTTTAGGAACGGCAAAAATCACGCCTCTTCCACACCAGTTTATTCCAACGATTGCATAATTAGCGGGAGGTGCCCATGATCCATCACTGTTCTTGTTCAGCTCGGGCAGAACAGTAGACCCATAGGTCCTCTGTAAAAAATCAACGAGCTTCGATAACGTCTCCTCAGTCTCAAACATCAGTCCCTTAGCCTCAGGTAAATTTTCATTGATATTCGTCAATCTAATTGGTTCGGAGAGCTTCTGGTAAACGCCCTCGACAAAATCCACATTCTTTCCATTCACCATACCAGATGTGGTCATTTGGCACGTCGAGCAATTTGTTGTTTTGCAAAACACTTGCCCATCCAAATATGCTGGATTACAGTTACCGGAAGAAGTACAATTACATGAAACCTTAATGGAGGCTCCCGTTCCAATTTTTTGGATTGAGCCGTCAGCAGTTCTGCCTAAGTAACTCCACCCCTGCGGTGCCACTAATGTCAGTGTGTTCCCGGATTGGGTTATCCGTGTTCCTTCAGGATACCAAAGCTTTGTTCCCTCTTGAGCACGACCATCAACCACATAAACCATTGGAATGATAAGAGCTAAGAGTCTGAGTGCGGTTTTCATTTGGTTGGTGTTTTGTTGCTGAGTCCCAATGCTCAACCTAAATGGAGGTTTCAACAAACCAAAGTTACCCCCCCCCTTATACGAAATTTCAACCGTTGGGGGAATATTATTATCAACATGTTATGAACAGCGCGACATCCTGATTCACAGTTGTCGCTTGGCAGGAAGGCTGGCACATGGGATGATTATCCGCACTTGAATGCCCCAGCATGCACTCGCGGCCCCAACGCGAGCAGGTGCAAGTCCTTGGTAAAGGAATTACGTCCTCCCCTTCACCCACTCCCCATAGATCACCTCCAGCTCTTCATACCACTCCGCGCCATAGACGCGCGTCAGCGATTCCTTGAGGAAGCGGAACGCGGGCACACCCAGCTTGGCCCCGAATTCACAGGCCGGTGAGCAGATGTCCCATTGGTGGTAGTTGAGCGCATCATGGTACTTCAACTTGGTGACGCGGATGGGATAGAGATGGCAGCTGATCGGCTTGTTGAAGGGGATCTTGCCGTCGTGGAAAGCCTGCTCGATGCCGCATTTCCACACGCCGGTGCGGTCCTTCTTCGCATAAACGCATTCGGCATACTCCTGCACGATCGGCGTAACGAGTTCGCCATCCATGTCCACCACGCTGGTATAACCCTGGTCCTTCACCGACTGCTTGCCACGGGCGGTCATGTACGGTTCAATGGCCGCGTAGTGCTTGGCGATCAATTTCGCCTCGTCGGGCTCCAGCGGCGCACCGCTATCCCCCACTTCACAGCAGGCACCTTTGCACGCCTCGAGGTTGCAGACGAAGCGTTTCTCGAAGAGCTCTTCGCTAATGAGTGTACCGCGGTGCTCGATCATCGGGAGGTGAATGTGAGGGGACGCGGAGGCGCAGAGGCGCGGAGAAATGCAATGATGGAATGTCTTGGAGCAGCTCCCCGAGTCCTGTAGCTTATTGCCTGAAGTTGCTTCAACAGCACCTTGGCCGCCTTGCTCTGAACGACCACCTCAACGGTCTTCAGTTCAATGGTCCTGCAAAGGTAGTGAAGTGCACTTGGCCTTCGCTACCTCCCTGCGTCACATCATAAGCCCATGCGTCCACAACTGCATTCCGTTGCGCCTCGTTGCGGTCGTTGCGTCCGTTGCGGTTAATCTCCCCGAAGCTGCCATCTTTGCCGCCGCGCCACGTCAAAGCTTTCCAAGACGTAAGACGCTTGCCTACCATGAGCAATCAAGAAGACCGCCTCAAGACACTGATCGGCCATGCCAAGGAGTATGGTTTTGTTTTTCAAAGTAGCGAGATCTACGACGGCCTTAGCGCCACCTACGACTATGGTCCGTATGGTGTGGAACTGAAGAACAACCTCCGGCGTTACTGGTGGGAGGCCATGACCAAGCTCAACGAGAACATCGTGGGCCTGGACGCTGCCATCTTCATGCACCCCACCGTGTGGAAGGCCAGCGGCCACGTGGATGCGTTCAATGACCCCTTGATCGACAACAAGGACAGCAAGAAGCGCTATCGCGCCGACGTGCTGCTGGAAGAGCATATCGCCAAGTACGAGGCTAGGATCGAGAAGGAAGTGGAGAAGGGCCGGAAGCGTTTCGCCGAAGGATTTGACGAAGTGCAGTTCCGCGCCACCAACCCCAATGTGAAGCGGGCCCAAGAGCGTATCGACGCGGTGGAAGGACGCATGAAGACCGCGCTGGACACCAACGACCTGGAAGCCGTTCGCAAGCTGATCATCGACGAGGAGATCAAGTGCCCCATCAGCGGCACTGCCAACTGGACCGAGGTGCGCCAGTTCAACCTGATGTTCGCCACCGAGCTCGGCAGCGTGAGCGGCGAAAGCAGCACCATCTACCTGCGGCCCGAGACCGCCCAGGGCATCTTCGTCAACTTCCTCAACGTGCAGAAGAGCGCCCGCATGAAGATCCCCTTCGGCATCGCGCAGACCGGCAAGGCCTTCCGCAACGAGATCGTGGCGCGGCAGTTCGTGTTCCGCATGCGCGAGTTCGAGCAGATGGAGATGCAGTTCTTCGTGAAGCCCGGCACCGAGATGGAGTGGTACAACGCTTGGAAGGAGAAGCGCATCGCCTGGCACAAGGCCCTCGGCCTGCCGGAGGAGAACTACCGCTTCCACGACCACATCAAGCTGGCGCACTACGCCAACGCCGCCTGCGACATCGAGTTCAAGTTCCCCATGGGCTTCAAGGAACTGGAGGGCATCCACAGCCGCACCGACTTCGACCTGGGCAACCACGAGAAGTACAGCGGCAAGAAGCTGCGCTACTTCGACACGGAGACCAACGAGAGCTACGTGCCCTACGTGCTGGAGACCAGCATCGGCTTGGACCGCATGTTCCTTGCGATCCTCAGCGCGGCGTATGAAGAGGAGAAACTTGAGAACGGAGAAACACGCGAAGTGCTGCGCATCCCCGCCCCGCTCGCACCGGTGAAGGTGGCCGTGCTGCCGCTGATCAAGAAGGACGGCCTGCCCGAGAAGGCCCGCGCCATCATCGACACGCTGAAGCTGGACCACAACTGCCAGTACGACGACAAGGACAGCATCGGCAAACGCTACCGCCGCCAGGACGCCATCGGCACGCCCTATTGCATCACCGTGGACCACGAGACGCTCACCACCGACACGGTGACCATCCGCGAGCGTGACAGCATGGCGCAGGAGCGTGTGGCCATCACCGAGCTGCCCCGCATCGTGGGCGAGAAGGTGGACCTGCGGGGGTTGCTGCGGAAGCTGTGAGGCGTTGCAGCACTTGCCAGCAATAGGGCAACTTTGTGCCCGATGGCCCGGAAGCATCGCAACAAGTCGCTGGCCTGTCCGAATTGCGGAACGGAGTTGCGCAAGGAGTTCGAGTACTGCCCGCGTTGCGGCCAGGAGAACCACGACCTCCGGGTACCCTTCAAGACCTTCCTCTACGAGTTCGTGGAGAGCATCACGCACTTCGACACGAAACTGTGGAATACCCTGAAGGTGATCTTCACCAGGCCCGGACAGCTC
>CAZFBP010000272.1:0-4388 GCA_964517255.1 uncultured Chryseobacterium sp. | reverse complement strand
GACCTGGCCGACGCCGTGCGCGCCGACACTTTCATGGGCGGCATCTCCTCCGCCTTGTTGGGCAAGCCGCTCGACCAAGTCGATGCCAAGGCTGTGGTCGGCGCCTTCGTTGCGCTGTATTGGGGCGGCGCCATGGTGGGCCGCTTCGCAGGTAGCGCGCTGACGCGGATGTTCAACCCCGCGCTGATCCTCATCATCTTCAGCGCAACGGCCATCGCGCTCATCGCGGTGAGCATGGCCACCACCGGCTTCGCGGCGCTCTGGAGCATCCTGGCGGTGGGCCTGTTCAACTCCGTGATGTTCCCCACCATCTTCTCCCTCGCCATCGAAGGGCTCGGTGATCTGAAGCCCCACGGCTCCGGCATCCTGTGCACGGCCATCGCAGGCGGCGCCTTCATCCCTTTGCTGCTGGGCAAGCTCGCTGACGGATTCGGCTTCAAAACGGCATTCGTGCTCCTGCTGGCCTGCTACGCGTACATCGTTGTCTATGGCGCCATCACCCGCACGCGCACCGCATGATCCTCGGCATCGACATCGGCGGCACCACCAGCAAGCTCGGCCTGGTGCACGAGGGCAAGGTGACCGCGCGCGCGCGCATCGGCACCACCGGTCATGCGGATGACCATGCCTTCGCGGATGCGCTGGCGAAGGCGGCAGCTGAATTGGCGCGATCTCACGGAGATGCGCGCATCGAGTCCGTCGGCATCGGCGCGCCCAATGCCAACCAGCTCACCGGCATCATCGAGATGGCGCCCAACCTGCCGTGGAAGCACGATGTGCCCTTGGCGCGCATGATGAGCGACCGGCTCGGCGTGCACGCAACGCTCGGCAACGATGCGAACGCCGCAGCACTGGGCGAATGGCGCTACGGCGCGGGCCAAGGCATCGACGACTTGCTGGTGGTAACGCTCGGCACCGGCGTGGGCAGCGGATTCATCGTGAATGCCAAGCTCGTGCTCGGAAGCGCAGGCAATGCAGGCGAGCTTGGTCACACCATCCTGATCCCCGGCGGGCGCGATTGCACCTGCGGAAGGAAGGGCTGCTTGGAATCGTACGTGAGCATCAGAGGCATGATCGCGACATACGCCGAAGCACGAGGCAGTGAAAGGCACGCTGAAAATGCGCCGAATGATGTGAAAGCGATCGCCGACCGCGCGCACGCTGGCGATGCTGCCGCGATTGAGTGCTTCAAGCGCACCACGGATTGGCTGGCCATCGGCTTGGCGAATGCGGTTTGCGCCACCGGGCCCAAGCGCATCGTGCTCTTCGGCGGCATCGCGCGCAACGGCGAATTGCTGATGGCTCCGCTGCGTGAGCGCTTCCATGCTTCCCTGCTCAACATCTACCAGGGCCGTGTGGACCTCACGGTATCCGCTTTGCCTGACGATGACGCGGCATTGCTCGGCGCAGCCGCGCTGGGCACAATCTGACAATGACACTAGACCACTCCTGCCATTTCGCTTCAGCGGGTCCACCCGGTGGATCGACGTTACGGTTGCACCTATCGATGATTTGTGCAACCGCCTTGGTCTCGGTGATGGCGCAGGTGAACCCCGCCCGCGACCTCGTCAACCCCTTCATCGGCACCGGCGGCCACGGCCACACTTTTCCGGGCGCCTGCGTACCCAACGGCTTGGTGCAGCTCAGCCCCGATACCCGCCCCGATGGCTACATGGACTGGGACGGCTGCGGAGGCTACCATTATTCGGATAGCCTCATCTACGGCTTCAGTCACACGCACCTGAGCGGCACTGGCGTGGCAGATCTGTGCGATGTGCTGTTGATGCCCATGACGGACAAGTACTCGACGAGTCCGGCGGCTTATCGATCCTCATTCATGAAAGGAACCGAGCAGGCCAGCGCTGGCTATTACTCCGTTCAATTGGACCGAACGGGCACTCGCGTTGAACTGACATCATCGCCGCGTGTGGGCGTTCATCGCTACCGGATCCCGGCCGGACCGGAGCAGTTCATGGTGGTTGATCTGCGCCATCGTGACAAGCTGCTTGGTGCGTCCATCATTCAAACGGCGCAGAGCGAGTTGGCAGGCAAGCGACGCAGCTCATCCTGGGCGCGCGATCAGCAGCTCTACTTCGTCGCCCGTTTCAGCCGGGAGGTACGGATCGTGCGCGAGGCATCAGATAGCACGGTCGCTGTCGTGGGCATTCGGAATAGTGCCGAACCCCTCATTGTTAAAGTCGGCATCTCCGCCGTGAGCATCGAAGGCGCGCGCAGGAACCTCGAGGCCGAAGTGCCGCATTGGGATTTCGATCTCGTGCGCAAGCAAGCCGAGGATGCGTGGAACGCCAAGCTGAACAAGGTCCAAGTAAAGGGCGGCACCAAGGAGCAGCAGCGCGCCTTCTACACTGCGCTCTACCACAGCTACGTGGCGCCCTACATCTTCAACGATGTGGATGGCCAGTACCGCGGCATGGATGGTGAGGTCCACAAGGCCGACCACAACGTGTACACGGTCTTCAGCCTGTGGGACACTTTTCGCGCGCTGCACCCGCTGATGACCGTGCTGGAACCGGACATGACGAGCGATTGGATCAAGACCTTCTTGCTGCACTACCAGCAAGGTGGAAGGCTTCCGGTCTGGGAGCTCTGGGGCAACGAGACCGACTGCATGATCGGGTACCACAGCGTGAGCGTGATCGCCGATGCCTACGTCAAGGGCATCCGCGACTTCGATACGAAGCTGGCCCTGGAGGCGATGGTGGCCAGCGCCGAGGCCGACCACTTCGGGCTGAAGGCCTACCGCGAGCGCGGCTACATCAGCAGCGAGGACGAGCCGGAGAGCGTGAGCCGCACCTTGGAATACGCGTACGACGACTGGTGCATCGCGCGCTTCGCGGAGATGACCGGCAACGATGAAGTAGCGCAACGCTTCTACGCGCGCAGCCGCAACTGGCAGAACCTCTTCGACCCCGACACGCGCTTCTTCCGCGCCCGGCGCAACGGCGGCTTCACGCAGCCTTTCGATCCCTACGAGGTGAACTTCCACTTCACCGAGGCGAACGCATGGCAGTACGGCCTCTTCGTGCCGCACGATATGGATCGCTTCATGCAGCTCGCGGGAGGTCCCAGCGGATTGGCAGGCAAGCTCGATGCGCTCTTCACCGCGAAGGAGAACACCACGGGACGCGACCAGAGCGACATCACCGGACTCATCGGCCAGTACGCCCATGGCAACGAGCCCAGCCACAACTTCACCTACCTCTACAACCTGAGCGATCGTCCGCTGAGCACCGACGTGTTCGCGCGGCGCATCATGCAGGACTATTATACCGACGCACCCGATGGCCTCATCGGCAACGAGGATTGCGGGCAGATGAGCGCGTGGTTCGTTTGGAGCGCATTAGGCCTCTACCCTCTTTGTCCTGGCAAGCCGGAGTGCACCATCGGCTGGCCGCTTTTCGATGAGGCGATAATCGACCTGGGCAACGGGAGGAAGTGGCGCATGAGCGCTGAAGTCATGGGCAACGACCGCTCGCATGTGGAGAGCTTCACATGGAACGGGAAAGAGCCGGAGCCTTATCGCACACTCACGCACAGCGATTTGATGCAAGGCGGCGAATTGCGATTCACGCTGGGGCCGCGCCCCGGAGGTTCGCCTGGGCGCTTCATCCCGGATTTCGATGATGCTTGGACGCCTGCGCCCCTCATCCAAGCCGCAGGGCAGAGCTTCATGGACAGCTTGCTGGTAACCATCAGCAGCAGTGATGATCGGGCGCGCATCGAATACAGCATCGATGAAGGCGAATCGCGCTCTTATCAGGAACCGTTCTGGTTGCACCACAGCTGCAACGTAACGGCAACGGCTTTCGTGCAGGGTGCGCAGGGCCGTAAGAGCCGCATCGCCTCGAAGCCCGTGACGGCTCGCTTCACGCGTTACGAAGGCGGCCGCAGCATCACCATGGAGAGCACCTACGCCAACCAGTATTCAGCGGGCGGCAAGAACGCGCTCATCGATGGCGTGCGTGGCGGCAAGGACTTCCGCACGGGCGAGTGGCAGGGCTACGAAGGCCAGGACTTGGTGCTCATGATCGACTTGGGCCGTGTGCAGAAGCTGAAGCGCGTGGGCCTCAGCGTGCTGCAGGACCAGAAGAGCTGGGTCTGGCTGCCCAGCGAAGTCACCATCAGCGCGAGCACGAATCAGCGGCAATGGAGCAGCGCCACCGTGACGCACGATGTGGACCCGAAGGCCGAAGGCGGCATCACGAAAGAGTTGTGGCGCGAAGTAGGCGGTCGCAAGGCGCGTTACATCGCCATCACGGCGAAGAATGCTGGCCCCTGCCCCGATTGGCACCCCGGCAAGGGAGGGAAGACCTGGATCTTCGCGGATGAGGTGTTGATCGAGGCGGAGTGAGCATCTGCTGTTGCGA
>CAZFBP010000271.1:0-4427 GCA_964517255.1 uncultured Chryseobacterium sp. | reverse complement strand
ACCCAGACCCTGCCGATGGGCGAATCGACCGCCAGCGCATGGTAGAGCTGGAAGAGCTCGCGTTCACCGGTGGTCACGATTGTCCTGGGCATCGCGACAGGCTGTTAACTTGGGTCCAAAATAGCGCGCATGGCCTGGTTCACGCCCGAATTCAACAAGTTCTTCAAGGACCTCGCGAGGAACAACAGAAAGGAATGGTTCGATGACAACCGCGAGCGCTACGAGACGAGCGTGAAGAAGCCCTTCGAGAACTTCGTCGCCGAAGCGATCGCGCGCATCGCGAAGCACGACAAGGCTGCTGCCATCACGGCCAAGGACGCGATCTTCCGGATCAACAAGGACATCCGCTTCAGCAAGGACAAGACGCCGTACAAGCTGGAGGCATCTGCGATCATCTCACCTGCTGGCCGGAAGGATCACAGCGTGCCGGGCATCTACTTCGCATTCGGCCCGGAAGCCGTGAAGTTCTATGGCGGCTGTTACCAGCCGGAGAAGGAGCAGTTGCTCGCCATTCGACAGGCGATCATGAAGGATGGCAAGGGCTTCCGCAAAGCCATCAGCGGCAAGCCCTTCATGACGCTCTTCAAGCACGTGCAGGGCGAAGCGAACAAGGTGCTGCCGCCCGAGTTCAAGGCGCATGCGGCCAAAGAGCCGCTCATCGCGAACAAGCAATTCTACGTGGGCGCCGAACTTCCTGCGAAGCTCGTGAGCGACTCGGAGCTGATGGAGACGCTCATGGACCATTGGCTGGCCATGTGCCCCTTCAATCAGTGGCTGGCGAAGGCCATCCGCTAGCGCAAAAGAGAAGCGCCCGCCAATGGCGAGCGCTCCCCTCTTTCACCAACCGGTTACTGTGCGGCCTTGCCGTTCAGTTCAACGGTCAGTTCGATGTTGTCGGAGAGGATCGCGTCCTTCATGTAGTGCTTCCAGGCGACGTTGTACTTCTGGCGATCGAAGACCAGCTTGCCCGTGGCCTTCACGGTGCCATCGGCGTTCTCAGTTATCACGATGTCGGTGATGGTCTCCGCGTTCGTGGTGCCGCGGATGGTGAGGTCGGCCGTGGCCGTGTTTCCGCTGCCACCGGTAACGGTGAGCTTGGCTGCCGGGTGGTTCGCGCTGTCAAAGAAGTCTGGCGTGCTCAGGTGGCCGATGAGCTGGCTCTTGGTGCCTTGCTTGCTGCCTTCAGGCTGGTAGCCATCGTCGGTCGGGTTGATCGAGGTCATGTTCACCTCGAAGGTGCCAGCCTTCAGCACGCCGCCTTGCACGGTGAACTCACCGCTATTGAAGGAGATGGTGCCACTGTGCCCGTAAGGAGCGGGGCCTACCACGTTAGCGGCCCAGTTGAGCACGCTGGTGGCGGCATCAATGGTGTACTTGTGCTCAGCGGCTGCGGCAGCTGCGAGGCTGTCGGCGGTGGCCTTCTCGCGGGCCGCTTGTTTCTCGGCCTCCGAAGGGCCACAGGCGACCAGCAAAGTGGCCAGCGCTGCAATGGAAAGGACGGTTGACTTCATGACGTTGTTGGTGAATTGGGGCGCAAAGAAAGCATTTCTGTTTCCACGGAAAATAACTGGCTGCGAAAAAACCTGAACGAGCAGGCTATTGAAGTGGAATCAATGCCCTTCGCGAACCAGGCGGCGCAGCAGGGGCGAAGGGCGATAGCGGTCCTCGCCGTACTCGGATTGGAGCCGCTCGAGCGTTTCGAGGCAATGGGCCAGGCCCTTCTCATCGGCCCAGGCCAGCAGACCTTTGGGATAGTTCACGCCCTTGGTCATGGCAAGGTCCAAGTCCTCACGGCTGGCAATGCCCAGGTTCTGCGCTTCCATCGCTTCGTTGATGAGCATCACGAGGATGCGCCAGCAGATGCCGTCGAGCAAATGCGGGTCGGTGCTGGGCGCAGGCGTGGCGGCGCCTTCGTTGTAATCGTAGTAGCCCTTGCCGCTCTTGCGACCGAGCCTGCCGCTCTCCACATGCCGCTGCTGCGTGATGCATGGCCGGTAACGCGGGTCGAAGAAGAAGGCCTCGAACACGGTCCTCGTCACGGCGAAGTTGATGTCGTTGCCGATCAGGTCCATCAGCTCGAAGGGACCCATCTTGAAGCCGCCGACGCTGCGCATGGCGTGATCGATGGTGGCCATATCCGCGATGCCTTCTTCGTAGATGCGCAGTGCTTCGCCATAGAAAGGCCGCGCCACCCGGTTCACGATGAAGCCGGGCGTGTCCTTGCACAGCACGGGCACCTTGCCCCAGGCTTTCATCAGAGCGGACATGCGCGCGCCGAGTCCCGGATCGCTTATCAGGCCGGGCACCACTTCCACCAAAGGCAGCAGTGGTGCAGGGTTGAAGAAGTGCAGGCCGATGACACGCTCGGGCTTCGCGCATGCCGCGGCGATCGCGGTGACCGAGAGCGATGAGGTATTCGTTGCGAGCACGGCTTCCGCGCCCAGGAGGCCTTCGAGATCAGCGAAGAGCTTCTTCTTGATGCCCAGGTCCTCGATGATGGCTTCGATCACGAGACCGCTGCCCACGAGTTCCTTCAGGTCGCTTGCCGGTGCGATGCGGTCATGGATGCCATCGGCTTGCTCCTTCGTGAGCTTGCCTTTCTCCACAAGCTTGTCCAAGGTCTTGCGCAGTGCGGCCAATGCCTTCTCCACCGCCTCGCGACGGGTATCGAAGAGCACCACATCGTGCCCGGCCTGCGCGGCCACTTGCGCAATGCCGCTGCCCATGGTGCCGGCGCCGATCACGGCGATCTTCTTCATTGCTTCCATAGTGGATCGATCCTCGATTGTCGGCCGGATGGTCGATGGTGCTGGTGAATGGGATGGAGCTACTCGCCTTTGTACACCGGCTTCCTCTTTTCCAAGAACGCCTTCACCCCTTCGTTGTAGTCGTGGCTACGGCCGGCGATGGTCTGCAGTTCGTTCTCCACATCGAGCTGGGCTTCGAGCGTGCTGCCCTGCGCGCGGTTCAGTGCTTCCTTGGTGAGGGCGATGGCCTTGGTGGGCATGGAGGCGAGCTTCCTGGCAAGCGCCGTGGCCTCGTTCATGAGCTCTGCATCGGGCAAGGCTTTCCAGATGATGCCCTGCGCTTCGGCTTCCTTGGCGCTCACCTTCGGCGCGAGGATCATCTGTCCGAAGGCGCGCTGCATGCCCACGAGCCGTGGCAGTGTGAAGGTGCCGCCGCTATCGGGGATGAGGCCGATGTTGATGAAGCTCTGGATGAAGTTGGCGCTCTCGGCCGCGAGGGTGAGGTCGCACGCGTAGGCGATGTTGGCTCCTGCTCCGGCAGCGACGCCGTTCACTGCGGCCACCACGGGCTTCTTCAATGCGCGGATGCGGCGCACGATGGGATTGTACTGCGTGGTGAGGATGTCCTCGATCCTGGTTCCTGGGGCGATGGCCTCGGCAAGGTCCTGACCAGCGCAGAAGGCGCGGCCCTGGCCGCTGAGCAGCACAGCGCGGATCGCGGGGTCGGCAGCGCAGCGATCCAGGGCATCGATCAACTCATCCGACATCTGCCGGTCGAAGCTGTTTAGCTTGTCGGGGCGGTTGAGCGAGAGCGTGGCTACGCCATCGGCCACGGCGAAGAGGAGTTTCTCGTAGGTCATCGCGAGCGAAAGTAGAGGTGCATCGGCTTTGGTCGCAGCCTAACTTTACCGCATGGAAAAGAGCACCACGCGCGTTTATGGTCCGATCTGGATCGATCCTGGACGGGTGAGCGGAACACCATGCTTCACCGGAACGAGGGTGCCTATTCAGCACCTGTTCGATTACTTAGAGACGGGTGAGAGCTTGGATCAGTTCCTGGATGAATTCCCGACGGTGACGAAGGAACATGCTGAAACGGTGCTGCAAATGGCTCGGAAGATGCTCACCACCGAGACGCTCTTGCATGCGTTTGCTGCTTGATGAGAACGTGACCCGCAAGCTCGCGCCCCTGCTCAAGGGGCACGAAGTGCTCACGGTTCAAAAGAATGGGTTGGGACGGGTGGACCAACGGGCAACTGCTTTCCGCAATGCGTGTGAATAGATTCGACTACCTCATAACTATGGATCGCAACATGCAGCATCAACTACCCCTTGAGAAGTACAGGATCAGGTTGATTGTGCTGGTTGCCCGCAGGAATGACATCGAGAGTTTGCGCCCTTTGGTGCCTGAAGTCCTTGATTGTTTAGCTCATGATTCCGATCAGTTGGTCACAACGATCGGCTTGCCGCGTTGAGCTAGGACATTCTATAAACCTTGTTAGTCCCCGGATTCGCACGGGAAGACGAGCGAGATTTCGCTGGCCGTGCATTTGAATCGCATCAGCTTCATCAATTGGACCTCGAGGCGGTCGTCAATCATCTGCATCGCCACGTTCGCGCATCCGTTCGGAATGTCGCGGACAATGCTCTTTCGTCGAATGCGGCACATTGAGTCCACCT
>CAZFBP010000270.1:0-4463 GCA_964517255.1 uncultured Chryseobacterium sp. | reverse complement strand
TTCGACCTGGCCTTCAACGAGAACTTCACCAAGGGCTGGACCTGGACCTGGCAGGTGCCCCGAGACCACTTCGACTCCGTGCTGGCGCAGGAAGCGCAGCGCATGGGCGCCCAAGTGCACTTCGGCCACGAGGTCTTGAGCGTTGACCTGAACCACGCGGATGGCGTGGAGGTCACCACCCGGCACGAAGGCCAGGAGCACCGCTTCACCGGCCGATTCCTCATCGACAGCAGCGGCTACGGAGGCACCTTGGTGAAGCTCCTCGGCCTGCAGGACACCCCCGCCATGAACGGCCGCTTGGCGCTCTTCGCCCATGTGCGCGAGAACGAGGAGCACCGCGCGCGCTACTTCGAGCCCATGCAGATCAGCTTCGAGGTGGTCGCGCAGGACCTCTGGTTCTGGAGCATCCCCTTCTCCGATGGCCGCACCTCCATCGGCTTCGTGGGGCACAACAGCCATTTCACCGAGGCCATGGCATCGGGCAACGACGCCGATGCCTTGCAGCGCATGCTGCACAAGCAGAAAGCCTTCGGCGACCGCTACTCCAACGTGCAGTTCATCCATGGCCCGCAAGTCATCCGCGAGTACACCCACTTCAACCACGCGCTCACCGGCCAGCGCTACGTGCTCACAGGCAATTGCGCGGGCTTCCTCGACCCGGTCTTCAGCAGCGGCGTGGCCTTCGCCACCGAGAGCGGCCTGCGCGCCGCCAAGCTCCTCCATCGGCAATTGAACGGCGAGTCCATCGACTGGAAGGCCGAGTACGAGGACCACATCCGTTTCGGCGCTGCGGTGTTCCACAGCTACATCGACACGTGGTACGACGGCGACCTCCAGACCGTCTTCTTCACCGACGACGTGGAGCAGTCGCACAAGGAGCGCATCGTCTCCGTGCTGGCCGGCTACGTGTGGGACCTCACCAACCCCTATGTTAGCAAGCACCAGAAGGCCATCCGGCTCCTCGCGCAATCAATACGGCTGCGCGATGCGGAGCGAGAGGCCATCGCCGCACGCAAGAAGTCCAGCACCGACTGAACGATTCAACTAGAAGGATGAGCGAGATCACCAGCGAGAACCAGGCAGCAAGCCTCACCGCCGCCGATGCCCGCGCCGAGGCGCAGCGCATCGCCTTCGGCCCCATCGTCTTCCAGGCCTGCCAGGCCATGCGGCGCATGGGCGTGCTGGATGCCATCGCCAAGGGAAGGAAGAACGGCGTCACGGAGGCTGACATCCACGCAGCGGTGCGCATCTCACCTTACGGCCTGCGCGTGCTGCTCGACATGGCCCTCACCTCCGACCTCGTCTGGCAGAACGGCGATCGCTTCGGCCTGACGAAAACGGGCCACATGATCGCTTTCGATGAGATGACGCGCGTGAACCTCGACTTCGTGGACGATGTGTGCTACGCCGGGTCCGCGCGCCTCGAAGAGGCCATCCGCGAAGGCAGGCCCGCCGGCCTGAAGGTGCTCGGCGACTGGCCCACGGTCTATCAGGGCCTCGCGCACCTGCCCGCCGCCGTGCGCAAGAGCTGGTTCGAGTTCGACAACTACTACTCCGACCGCTCCTATCCCATCGCCCTTGACATCATCTTCCGCGAGAAGCCGCGCGTGATCATGGACGTGGGCGCCAACAACGGCAAGTGGAGCCTGAGCTGTTTGCGCTACGATCCTGATGTGCGCATGATCGCCGTGGACCTGCCCGGCCAATTGCGCGACCTGCAGCGCAACCTCGAAGCGGCGGGCATGCAAGCACGCGTCACCACGCACCCGGCCGATATGCTCGACCCCACGAGCACCTTGCCCCAAGGCGCCGATGCCATCTGGATGAGCCAGTTCCTCGATTGCTTCGGCGAGGAGGAAGTGGTGGCGATCCTGCAGAAGGCCCACGCGGCCATGGGCCCGGGCACCACGCTTTACATCATGGAGACCTTCATCGACAAGCAGCGCTTCGCGGCCGGTGCCTTCTCGCTCGCCGCCACCTCGCTCTACTTCACCGCCATGGCCAATGGCAACAGCCGCATGTACCGCGCCGAGCACTTCGAGCCGCTGGTGGAGCGCGCCGGATTGCGGATCACCGAGCGCATCGACGACATCGGGCTGGGGCATAGCGTGCTGCGGTGCGAGGTGGCGTGAGCACACACTTCTGAAACCATTCATGCCAGAACGCTGGCCTGCGTTCTGATGTGAAACCGTCACGCCGTAACGCGGGCGCTGCGGAGCAGCGGGGCCCCGCGTATCCGGAATCCCGCCATGCTCTGGAACGCAAACGCTCCAGACAGAAGGCACGGGGCCTGGAGCAATACCCCGAGCCGAATGCCGCGCATTCCTAGCCGCTCTACCACGCCACCTGCACCACCCGCACCGGTCGCTTGGCGAGGGTCTTCGAACTAGAACCGGTCTCGCCCAAGAGCTTACGCAGGCTCAGCCCCAGCACGCCAGTACCACGCAAGCATGGAGCATCGCTGAGCACTTCGAGTAGCAGATGGTGCGCCGCGCTAAGCGCTTCAGCCGTGTGCGCAGTGTGAGGTTCATGCGCTCAATGCCATTGGTGCCGAAACGAAGGGCGCGATGTACCGAACGCGGAACCAAGGAGTGGTAGATATCGAGCCCGTCGGTGCGGATGCTGTGCGCCTCGGCGAGCAGAAGCGTGTCAATCAGCGGGGCCAGATGCCGCTTGGTGCGCCTGCCGATGCGGTCGAGAGCATCGTACTCATCGCCCACGCGGAAACGCGCATCGTAAGGGTCGCTCACGCCGACGACCAAGTCGCCTTGCACGGCATCGGCGCGCGTCAATCGGCCAAGGCCATCGTAGCGGTAGGCATAACGCTTAGGCTCCTCGAAGCCGGTGTTGGCATAGTTGGCGAAGGCATCGAGCGTGTAGTGGTGCTCAAGCGCGTTGATGCTGCCGTTGTAGTGCTGGTCGCCCACGAGCGTGCCCGCCACGGGGTGGCTGGTGGTGGCGGCATCGTAGCGCAGGTGCTCGGTGTAGTGCGGGCCCGTGATCTTGGTGAGGCGGTCGCGCAGATCGTATTCCAGGGAATAGCCGCCCACCTGCTCCGCGCTGCCGGGGCTGGCGCATTGCTCGGCATGGTAGCGGGCATCGTTGAGCACGCCGCGCGCCAGATCGTACTTGAACTCGGCGAGCGGGTTGCCGTTGGCGCCTTCATCATTCACATTCAGGTACACCTTCAGCAATCGGCCCCAATCGTCGTACGCGTAATGCTGCTGCATGTCCAATTGGCCGTCGTGGCCCACGTCCACGTTCACCGTGCGCAAATTGCCGAGCAGGTCGTAGTGCGGGTAATCCAGGCGGGCCAGCTGGCCTTTGTTCTCGGCGGTGATGCCGGCGGCGTTGAATTGCTGCAGTTGCCAGGCGATATGGCCCTCGGCATCGTAGCTGCGGAAGTCGTACTGCGCGGCGCTCTGGTCGGTGGCAGGCCAGGTGCTGAAGTCGGTCCACAGCCGATGCGGGTAGCTCACTGCATGGCTCAGGCGGCCGCGCAGCTTGTCGCGTTCGTTGAGCAACTGGCTCTCCACGCCATCGTGCAAATTGCTCACGGGCACGGTTGCGCTGGCGGCCACATCGGCGTTGTCGTAGGCCCATGTCTTCTCCAAGATGGCGTCGGTGAGCAGGGGCTGCACGCTAGCGGTTTCCAGCGGCGGCAGGCACACGTTCAGGACGGGGTCGGGCGGCAAGGGATCTATGCCGAGAGCGATGGGCACGTATGGCGGCGAGGCGTTGGGGTCGGTGGCGCGCGTGAGCACCGTGAGCCGTGCCAGGAAACTGAGCGTGGCGGCGCTGCTGAAGGGCTGATGGTAACACGGCACGGTGCTCTGCGCGTCGGCCGGCCAGCAGGCAGGGTCGAGGTTCGGGTCGTTGAAATCGACGGTGCTGTTGGCGTAGGCCAGCGGATTGGCGGGGTAGCTGATGATGCAGCCCGCACCGAAGGTCACCGTGGCCGGGTGGTAGAGGCGCAGGCGCTCCTGCTTCACTGGGCGGTTGAACACATCGTAGTGCATGCGGCGGAACCAAGGGCGCGCGATGGGCTCATTGTCCCCGCCGAGCACGTTGGGGTCGGCTTCGCCGACGGCGGCGTTGGCATCCTGCTCCAGCACCACGTTGCCGCTCTGGTCGTGCATCAAGCGGCTCTCGCCGCCATCCGCACCGATGTGGTGCGGGGCCGTGCGCTGCACGAGGCCATGCGCGCCCACGCGCTCTTCGATGCGCAATTGGTCGCCATGATCGCCGTGGCCGAGGAGGTGAAGCAGCTCGATGCCATGCACCTGCGCCTCAGTGAGCGCTACACCGCCGACGTGCAGCATAGCACCGCCTTGCTGGGCAGCGTGCTGGAGCCCGTCACCATCCTGCTCATCGCCGTGCTCGTGGGCATCGTGCTGGTGGCCATGTATCTGCCCATGTTCAAGCTGAGCACGGCATTCTAAGAACGCCCCACAGCCACCTTG
>CAZFBP010000269.1:0-4465 GCA_964517255.1 uncultured Chryseobacterium sp. | reverse complement strand
GCGCAAGTTTACCAGTGGCAAAGCCGGAGTTTGACCGCGCGTGAGTTTTCCACGACCACTTGCTATTGCCCGATGAGCGGGTATATTCGATCTGCAATGGACCGGTATCGTTCCGATCGAGAATCACTCATGACTTGAGAATGCAATCTGCCTTGCCACTTTCTCTTGGACTGCTGCTGGCCTTGAGCGCGCACGCCCAGAACCTGGTGCCCAATCCGAGCTTCGAGATGGTGGATACATGCCCGCAGTTTCCCCTCGTGCTGGGCTACCAGCCCGGCGCGGTGCCGCAGTATTGGTACAGTTCGAGCGACACCCCGGATTATTTCAACTCCTGTGAGGATAACGATGTTGGCGGTGTGCCGAACAACGTCTTCACTCACCAACTGGCTCACGAGGGGGGCGCGTATTCGGGAATGGCGTCGTTCTTGGTCGGTGACCATAGGGAGATGATAGGTGTTGAGTTATTGAGCGACCTGGTCGTTGGTGAGACCTACTACGCAAGTTTTTACGCCAACGCCGCTTTCGGCGGCAGTCAGGGAACCGGCCGCGTATGCAATAATCTCGGATTGCTCTTTTGCACAGCCCCATACTACTGGATCTACGGGTCGTCCATGCCGGAATTCGGCTGTCGCAACTACGCGCACGTGTGGTCAACCGAGGTCATCAGCGATACCTCTGCGTGGGTGCTCGTGAGCGGGTCATTCGTTGCGGATTCGGCCTATCGGTACATGGTTGTTGGGAATCACTTCGACAACGCCAACACGGTTACCGATAGCCTTGGACCCAACCCGAACGCCTATCAGCTGGTTGATCAGTTCTGCGTCTCACTGAACCCTTCGGAATGCCCGTTGATCAATGGTGCGGGAGAGTTTTCCAGGACATGGATGGCTGTCCATCCAAATCCTGCCAAGGATGTACTTCGGGTTTCTTGGGTAGGGCAGGCCAATCGACTGCAGGTGTACGATATGATCGGTCAGAGTATCTGGCAGGCCACTACGCAGGGTGATAGTGCTCTTGTGCTCGACGTTGCTCACTGGGCGCGTGGCCACTATGTGATGATTCTCGAAGGGGAGAACTGGTACCACTCGCACAAGTTCGTACTGGTGGAGTGACCTCTTGTTTAATCAACAACAGCAAACCATGGGAAACCGAAAGACCTTCAGAAGCCTAGGCTTGGTCGTGCTACTAATCGTCGGCTTCAGCAGTGACGCACAGGTGTCGCAGCTGAGCAATACGGTTACGTTGCCTACTGAGTACATTGGATGCAATTCGAGTAGCACCCAGCCTTTGCGATTCACCACAGAGTTGAATTTCCCACATCAGTAGCGCACGGATAATGCACTCCGGATGCGGCTTTCACAAACGCTCACAGGCCAGACAGTGAACGGCTATGGCAACCGGGACCTGTCAGGGCATCTTGGAATCGGCCTATTCACCGATCCCGATGTGAACCGGCCTTTCTCTATGCTGCACATCGATTCTGCGGGCGGGCAGAATACAGGCTATCGGCCGTGGATGAAAGTTGGAATGACACTGACGTGCTGGTCGGACTTGAGCTATTTCGGGATGAAGTCGGAGAACAACGACGACAACCATGCGGTGATTGCCTGGAGCGATAATCAAACAGGCTTGGATGGACCCGACCTGTTGAAGTTCATCTTCTTGATGGACAACAATACAAGCGGCCCAACGGCCGCTTTGGACAATGGCTTGGAGGCTGCCCGTTTCCTGCCACACACCAGCGGGAATCAATCGTTCTTCGGTGTTGGGGATTGGTTCACGGCTGGCCTCAATCCAACGGAACGCGTCGATCTCCTCGATGGCCGCTTGCGCATCCGGCAGCTGCCCGATGATCCGGAGACGGACCAGGCCTTCAAAGTGATGGTGATTGATGATACGAACGACCCATTGGAGCGCGGCGTGGTGAAGTGGAAGAACATCAATCTGAGCGCCGATTGCGATTGGGTGGTGCAGAACCCGGACCCGCATGTCTCCAGCGTTTATGATGGTAGCAGCTGCTTGTGGGACCGGCGCCACGGCGTGGGCATTGGCTTGGATGTGCCGCGCGCCAAGCTGCATGTGCATCACAACAACTACGAGTTGCTCGGGCGCATCGGCACGTGGTCGCGCATCGAGTCGGATGATTTCCAGAACGAGTTCCAAGGCGTACTGGGTGAGAGCGGACCCTTGGCGCCAGATGGTTTCTTCGGCCATGCTGAAGGCGTGAAGGGTCTCGCCTACAACTGCAAGACCACCATTGGTGTGCATGGCCATGGCCTTTATGATTCGCCGCAGCTTGGGACGGGCAGCGGTTTCCTGGTGGGGGTGCTCGGAGTGGCCGAGTACGATCAGCCCTGGCAGGCTTCATTCTCCGCTGGCGTGTATGGTCGATCCATGGCACCGCAGGGCGCCAGCCAGGCATGGGCGGGTTACTTCCAAGGCGATGTGATGATCACCGGCAACGGCTTCGTGAATGGATCCATCCCCATCACCTCCGATGCGCAATTCAAGACCGGCGTGGAGGAATTGACGGGCGCCTCGGAGTTGCTCGCTGCCTTGCAGCCCAAGCGCTACTCCTTCAATGATCTCGGGCAATCCGTGGTCGGTTTGCCGGATGGTGAGCAACTCGGTCTCATCGCGCAGGAATTGGAGGAGGTGCTGCCGGAATTGGTGCATGCGACCCAACGCCCAGCCGACCTGGATGAGGCTGGCGTTGTCGTCCAAGAAGCCATCGACTATAAAGCGGTGAACTACATCGGCCTCATTCCGGTCCTTGTGGCGGGCTTCCAGGAATTGCAGGGGCGTGTTGCGGCCCAAGAGTCGACGATTGCGCAGCTTCAGGAAGAACTCGCCGCCTGCTGCGCCGCCCCGAGCGACGATGGCACGCGGTCTGCGTCGAGCAGCACGACTGAAGAGGGATCGATCACCCCGGCTCAAGAGCGCCTGCTCCGCATCGCGCCAAATCCGTTCACGGACCGCACCACCTTGTTCTGCACGCTGGAGCGCGCGGGTCGCATGCAGCTCATGGCCAACAGCGCCGATGGCCGCAGCTTGTTGGTGCTGAGCGAGGGACAGCGTGAGGCCGGTGAGTTCCAGTACGAATGGAGCACCGAGAACCTTGCGCCCGGCGGGTACTACATCACCCTCTTGCTCGATGGCGAGCCGCTGGTGAATCGGGCGGTGAAGGTGGGACGGTAGAAAGCAGTGAATTGGACGAACGGCCCGGAGTCGCGCTCCGGGCCGTTCTTTTGTGCGCACCGCATATGCGGATCAGCCCATGCGCGCCATCGTCTGCGTCACCAACGACCTCAGCACGGACAACCGTGTGCACCGCACGTGCGTTGTCCTTCGCGAACTGGGCCATGAGGTGCTGCTGGTGGGGCGCCTGCTGCCGGCTAGCCTTCCGCTGCAGCGGCCATACGTCACCAAGCGCATGCGGCTGCTCTTCCGCAAGGGACCGTTGTTCTATGCCGAGTACAACCTGCGGCTCTTCTTCCTGCTGCTCGCGACGCGTGCGGGCCTGCTCGTGGCCAACGACCTCGACACCCTGCTGGCCTGCTACCTCGCGAAAGGCAAGCGCGCACTGGTGTACGACAGCCACGAGTACTTCACCGAGGTGCCCGAGATCCAGGGCCGATTCGCGAAGCGCGTATGGCTGGCCATCGAGCGCTGGATCTTCCCGAAGCTGAAGCACGTGATCACCGTGAACGGCAGCATCGCCAACGCGTACCGTGAGCGCTACGGGGTGGCGGCAGACGTGGTGCGCAACATCCCCATGCACAAGGAGCTCGGGCCGTTGCCGTCGCGCAGCGGTCTGGATCTGCCGGAGGACCGCTTCATCCTCGTGCTGCAAGGCAGCGGCATCAACGTGGATAGGGGCGGGGAGGAGGCCGTGCTGGCCATGCAGGAATTGCCGGATGTGCTCCTGCTCATCATCGGCGGGGGTGATGCGTGGCCCGTGTTGGAGCGTTTGGTGAAGGAGCATGGCCTTACGGACCGCGTGCGCCTGCTGCCACGCATGCCCTACGAGCGCATGATGCAGTACACACGCAACGCCGACCTCGGCCTCTCGCTCGACAAGGACACCAACCTCAACTACCGCTTCAGCCTGCCCAACAAGCTCTTCGACTACTTCCGCGCGCACATCCCGGCGCTGGTGACCGACCTGCCAGAAGTAGCGGGCATCGTGCGCAAATACGCAGCGGGCGCGGTGATCCCGCGTTGCGAGCCTGCGCTGATCGCGGCTTCCGTGAAGGCGCTGATCGCCGATGCCGAGCGCCGCAAGCAGCTGCGGCTGAACGCTATTTTCGCCGCCACTGAATTGGATGGCGAGCGCGAGAAGGAAGCGCTGATGGCCTTCCTCCAACGTGTTGTCGGATAAACATCTCCATATCGTAAGCCTGAACATTCCAGAGCGTGATGGCAGCGTACTGGTGATTTGATGTTCACATGCGCCGACGCATGC
>CAZFBP010000268.1:0-4495 GCA_964517255.1 uncultured Chryseobacterium sp. | reverse complement strand
GGATGACGGCATGACGGACATCGCGTACGAGAAAGGCTTCGCGCTGCTGCAGCTCCTGGAGGAGAAGGCGGGGCGCGAGAAGTTCGACGCCTTCCTGCGCGGCTACTTCGATGCGCATGCCTTCCGCAGCATGACCACCGATGATTTCCTGGCCTACCTCGACGAGAAGCTGCTTAAACCCGAGTCCATCGATCTGAATTTGGCCGAATGGGTCGATGGCGCAGGCCTTCCCAGCGCCGCCATCGAGCCACAGAGCGACAGCTTCGTGAAGGTGGAGCAGGAAGTGGCCCGTTGGTCGAAGGGCGCAGCAGCGACGCAGCTGGCCACGCAAGGGTGGACCACGTTCCATTGGATGCACTTCCTGCGGCACCTGCCCGCGAGCCTCACAGAGGATCAGATGGCCGAGTTGGACACCACCTTCGGCTTCACCGCCAATGGCAACGCGGAAGTGCTCAGCGCATGGCTGGAGGTCTGCATCCGCAACGATTACGACAGCGCCTTCGAGCGCCTGGACCAGTTCCTCACCACGGTGGGCCGCCGCAAATTCCTGATGCCGCTGTACACCGAGCTCTACAAGACGGAGAAGGGACGCGTTATGGCGCAGAGCATCTATACCGCGGCGCGCCCCAACTACCACAGCGTGAGCGTGCGCAGCCTGGATGAAATGCTGGCGTGGAAGGACAACCGCCCGCCGGCGAGCTTCTGATCCTTCATTCCGGGAAACACGAAGGCCCGTTGCGATCGCAACGGGCCTTCACGTCTCTTCAAGTGTCGATCAACGCGCGAGCACCACGCGCTGCGGCGCGCTTGCCTGGCCGCCCTCCACGAGGCTTATGAGGTAGGCGCCATCGGCGAAGGCGCTCAAGTCGATGCTCACGCGGCCCGCGCCGTTCACGGGAACGCTCTGCACGGTGTTGCCGAGCAAGTCAGTGACGATAACTGCTGTGCCCCCGTTGGGATTAGCGAAGCGCACCTCAACGTTGCCATCGGTGAGGCTGGGCGCCAGGCTGAAAGCAGGAGCGGCTGTCTCACTCACGCTCACCAGGCAAGCCATGGCATCGATGCCGCTGCCGGTGGGGAAAGCTGAAACAAAGGTGCTCATGTCCGCGATGGGCCAGATGTCCTGGTTCTTCATCAGGTTGTCGGGGCCGATCAGGCCGTACGTCGGGTAGGCATTCACGCCGAAGGCATTGTCAACCGCAGCGCAGCCGCCTTTAATGCCGATGGCAGGCGGGTGCGCCCATGAGCCACCGTAGGTCGTTTCGTAAGCGTCCACCTCCGCGTTCGTATCCGTGCCGTTGTTCATGGCGATGCAGACGATGTCGCCGGCATTGCATCCGTAGGTCTGGTACAGCTGGCTGAAGTAGTGCGAGGTGGCCTGGCATGGTCCGCAGGTGTCGAAGAAGAAATCGAGGATCACGTGCTTGCCCTGCGCGGTGTAGGTGTAAAGGTTGTGCGTGTTGCCGTGCGTGTCGGTCACGGTGAAATCCGCCACGAGCGAGCCATTCGGGTAATTGTTGGCCTGGGCGTTCAGCAGGATCGTGGTGGCGCAGGCGATCGAGGCGAGTAGGAATCGTTTCATGGGTGCAGGTTTGTTCCGCCAAGATGCTGAAGCGGAAGCAATCCGGTGCCCAACGTCGTTGGCCGTCATGCCTCAAGCGGGGGATCCTACCGATTACCCGTCAACGCCTCGCTGAGCGCGATGGAATCCAGTTCATGGCCGCCATCGAAGGTGTCGGTGGTGCACTTAACCCCGTGCCGTCTCAGCAACTGCGCGCCATCGTGCATCGCCTCCATCGGCACCAGATCATCGCCATTGCCATGCACAAGATGCACCGCCGCATTGGAAAGCCGAGCCTTCAACCGTTCGCCATCGAGGTCGGGCGGAAGACTGCCTCCCCAGAGCACGATCCGGCTGAGGTCCGTTCGGCCCAGCACGGCCCAACGCATGAGCGTGGCCACCCCTTGCGAGAATCCCAAGGCGCAGATGCGCGCGCCGGGCATCGCCTGTTTGCTTAGCTCATCGCAGAGCTCATCGAGGTAGGCCACATGGTCGTCGATCTCGTGCAGCCGGTCCTCGCGGGTCATCCAAGTGGCTCCCACGCGCGCATGCCCAGCATCGAGGTAGAAACGACTCAAGCCTTCGGGAGCAACGATGCACCGGCCTTCTTCAAGCCCTTTGAAGTTGTTGAGGAAGTAGCGGGCGAGTTGGCCGTATCCATGGATCGCGATCCAGATCTCGGGCGAGGCCTCCAAGGTGCCCAGCACATGGTAACGCGCCGTGCGCCGCACATGGATGAAGCGCTCTTCCACGGTCAGTAAGCGAGGAGATCCTTCAACGCCACCGACACCTTCTCCGCGCTCGGGATCATGGCAGCCTCCAAGGTGCTGTTGAGCGGGATCGCGGGCATGTCCACGCTGCCCAGGGTGCGCACCGGTGCATCCAGTTGCTCGAAGCACTGATCGCTGATTCGCGAGGCCAGCGCCTGCGCGAAGGAGTTGGTGAGCTGCTCCTCCGTGACCACGATGCAGCGCCCATGCGCGCGCACGGCATTCATCACCGTCTCTTCGTCCAAGGGCACCAGCGTGCGCAGGTCGATGATGGTGATGCGGCCGGCGAAGTCCTTCGCGGCGGCCTTCGCCCAGTACACGCCCATGCCATAGGTCACCACCACGGCCGCCTCGCCCTTCGCGACAGCGCGCGCATCCGCTTCAAGCACCACGCGCGCCTTGCCGAATGGGATGACGTAATCGGCGCTCGGCTCCACGGTCCTGGCTTCCTCGGTTCCTTTGATCTTGCTCCAGTAAAGGCCCTTGTGCTCCAGCATCACCACGGGGTTCGGATCGTGGTAAGCGGCTTTCATCAATCCTTTCAGATCAGCGCCCGTGCTGGGGTAGGCCACCTTGATGCCCTTGATGTTGCACAGCACGCTCTCCACGCTGCTGCTGTGGTAAGGGCCGCCGCTTCCGTACGCGCCGATGGGCACGCGCAGGATGCAGCTCACCGGCCACTTGCCCACCGTGAGGTAGCACGAGCGCGCCACTTCCGTGAAAAGCTGGTTGAGGCCCGGCCAGATGTAGTCGGCGAACTGCACCTCCACGATCGGCTTCAGGCCGGCGGCGCTCATGCCCACGGTGCTGCCGATGATGAAGGCTTCCTGGATCGGCGTATTGAACACGCGGTGCCCGCCGAAATCGCGCGCGAGCGTGGCCGCCTCGCGGAACACGCCGCCCAAGCGCGCGCCGACATCCTGGCCGTAGAGCAAACAGCGCGGATCCTCCTGCATCAGCTCGCGGATGGCGAAGAGCGCGCTGTCCACCATCACCGTGGGCTGACGGTCCTTCGGCGCGCGATCTCCTTTCTCTTCGGTCACTGGCGTCGGCGCGAAGTCGTGCGTGGTAAGGTCGGCGGGCGTGGGGTCATCGGCGGCGCGGGCGCGATCGAAGTCGGCTTTCACGCGGGCGATGGCCTTCTGCTCGATCTGCTTCAAGCCATCGAGCTGCAGGCGATCGTCCAGGCACTGCTGCAAGAAGCGCGGGAAGGGATCGCGCTTGCGGTGCTCCGCGAGGTTCTCCTCACTGCGGTAGAACTCCATGCGCACGCCACTGGTGTGGTGATTGAGCAGCGGCACTCTCGCATGCACGAGGAATGGGCGACGCTCCTTGCGCGCGAGGCCGATCACTTCGCCGAGCGTTGAGTAGCTCGCTATGAAATCGGCGCCATCCACCTGGCGCACCTCCAGGCCGGGGAAGCCCTTCGCGTACTCGCTCGCATCGCCCACGCGGATCTCGTCGGCACTGGCGCTGATGTCCCACTCGTTGTCCTGCACGAGGTAGATGATAGGCAGCTTCTTCAGCACAGCCATCTGGAAGGCCTCGGCCACTTCTCCTTCGGTGATCGCGGCATCGCCGATGGAGCAGACCACGATGGGCGCATCATCATCCTTCGACCCATTGTAGTCGTGCGCGATGCCCGCCTGCTCCTTGTACCACAGGCCCATGGCGATGCCTGTGGTGGGGATGGCCTGCATGCCGGTGGCGCTGCTCTGGTGCGGGATGCGCGGCATGCCTTCGCGGCGAAGGCTCGGGTGACTGTAGTAGGTGCGCCCGCCGCTGAAGGGGTCGTCGCGCTTGCCGAGCAATTGCAGCATCAGCTCGTAGGGCTCCATGCCGATGCTGAGCAGGATGCTGTCGTCGCGGTAATAGGGCGCCACGAAATCCTGCGCCTTCAGCTGCAGGCCGAGCGCGAGCTGGATGGCCTCGTGGCCGCGGCTGGTGGCATGCACGTACTTGCTCGTGAGCTTGAAGTGCTCCTCGTACAATTCCGTCATCGCCCTGGCCGTGCACATCAGTTCCCACGCGCTCAGCAGGGTGTCCTGATCGGGTGCGTGGCCGGACTTCGCTAGTTTCTTGGTGGCGGTGAAGGCCATGTGGTTGCGTGAGCGGCGAAGGTATCGGACGCGAGCGTCCGCGAACTCAGCAACTCAAACCGACT
>CAZFBP010000267.1:0-4497 GCA_964517255.1 uncultured Chryseobacterium sp. | reverse complement strand
CGAGGATGAGTTTCCCATTCGCCAGCTTCTTCTCGTCAATGAGATTGATGGGGAGCTTCGCCTTGGTGCGGCCGTAGGGCTCGATCACTTCCGGGTCGATGCCGAGCCGTTCCGCGATGCGCGCGATGGGCTGGAGCTGGGCTTTCTGGGCGATCTCGAGGTCGGAGGGGAATGCCATGGGGAATGAAACTGGCCGCAAAGGCGCAGAGACGCAAAGAATGCCATTTCGGGGACATCTCCGCTAGGCGTCCTCCAGGCTTGAGGATGGCTCATCATCGGCGAGCCCATTCACCACGCGACGGACACCTCGTTTCAAGAGCGCCTCGTTGAAATTAATGAGCAGCCCGAGGCGACGACCGCTGAGCTTCAGGTAAGTGAGCAGCTGCGCGAAGTGGACCTCGCTCAAGCCGTCCGATGCCTTCACTTCCACTACGACAAGGTCTTCAACAACAAGGTCCATCCGAAAACCGAAATCCAAGGCGCGGCCTTTGTAGACGACCGGCAAGGCTTGCTGCTGCTCGCATCGGATACCGATCTCCCGTAGTTCCATTGCGAGACAGTGCTCATAGACCGATTCCAACAGACCAGGCCCGAGCTCTCGATGAACCGCAATCGCTGCCTTCAGGATCACCTTGCTCAGCTCATTCTCCGTCATGACCTAAACCTAATAATGACTCGAGTTCTTTGCGCCTTCGCGCCTTTGCGCCCATCCCCTCCGCATTCCTTGCGCCATTGCGCCTTTGCGGCTAATCCCCAACCCCGAACCCCGCCTTCCTCAGATCCTCCCAGAACCCCGGGTAGCTCTTGCTCACCACTTGCGGGTCGTTGATGGTGATGCTGCCGAGCTTCAGCGCCAGCGGCGCCAGCGACATGGCCATGCGGTGATCGACGTCGGGGCTGAATGCCATGGGCGTGGATGCGGTGATGCCCAGCTTCACGCCGAACGCGCCCTCGGCGAAAGCAGATTGGCCGCCCATGCGCGCGATGGCATCGGCCACGGCCTGCAGGCGATCGGTCTCCTTCACGCGCAGGTTATCGAGGCCGGTGAGCACAGCGGATTGATTCAACGCGGCCAGCGTGAAGGCCAGGGGCTGGAAAAGGTCGGGCACATGCTTCAAGCTGCGCGGCAGGTCCTCCCACTTGACCGGCACTGCGCGATGGCAGATCACCGCGCCTTCCGCCGTGAAGCGTGTCTCCACCCACGGTGCCCACAGGTGCTGCGCCTCGCGATCGCCCTGCATGGTGTCGTCGGTGAGGCCTTGAAGCAGCACCTCGCTGCCGGGCGAGAGCGCGACGACCTCGTACCAGAATGCCGCGCTGCTCCAATCGGGCGCCACGGTGATGGGCGCGGGGATGTAATCGCCGGGATCCACGCGCACGCCATCGAGCTCCAGGCGCGGGTACACGCCGAAGTGCGCGAGCATCTTCAAGGTCATGTGAACGAAAGGCTCGCTGAGCCGCGTGCCGGTCCAGCGCAGGGTGAGGCCTTCGCGCATGCGCGGCGCAATGAGCAGCAAGGCGCTCAGGTACTGGCTGCTGATGGGCGAATCGAATTGCACATCGCCGCCCTGGAGCGCGCGGCCACGCACGCGATAGCCTTCTGCTACGCGCTCGATGTCGGCGCCGAGCTGCTTCAGCGCGTCGATCAGGTCATCGTGCGGACGCTCGAGCAAACGCGGGATGCCCGTGAGGATGTGCTCCTCCTCTTCGCGCACGCTGGCCCAGGCGAGCAGGAAGCGGAAGGTGGTGCCGCCCGCTCCGCAATCCAGCACGCGCGGCGCCTCGCGCAGCAAGGCACGCATGACCTGGGTGTCGTCGCCATCGCTCAGGTCGGACACGAGGTCGAGGTCACCGCACAGCGAGGCCATGAGCAGCGCGCGGTTGCTGATGCTCTTGCTGCGGGGCAGCGCGATGGTGGCCTTGATGGGGCCATGCGGACGCGATACGGTGATGGATGACATGGGCGGCAAAGGAAGAGCACGAGGCCTTCCGACACATCTACTCCCGCACCAGCAACCGGTAATACTCCAGCGCCTCCTGCACTTGCGCGGCGGTGATGGCCACGTCCACCTGGGCGCTGCCGATGCCGGTGAGCAGGGTGAAGCGGAATTGCCCGGCGCTGTTCTTCTTATCGTTGCGCATGAGCTCGATGATGCGGTGGTGCTCATCGCCTTGCAGCGCGTACGGCTTGTAGAGCGAGAGCAGATGCGCGGCGATGCGGTCGCAGGCGCCGCGCTCCAGCATGCCCTGGCGCCAACTCAGCCACGCTTCGGCGATCATGCCCAGCGCCACCGCTTCGCCGTGCAGCAAGGCACGCTGCCCGCCTTCCCAGGAGAACGCTTCAATGCCATGGCCGATGGTGTGCCCGAAGTTGAGCAGCTTGCGCGTGCCGCCTTCGCGGGGATCCTCTTTCACCACTTCGGCCTTGATGGCCGCGCTGCGCTCCACCAAGGGCATGAGCGCATCCAGGTCGTGCAAGGGCGCATGGCGCAGCGCGTCGTAGTGCGCCGCTTCGCGCACCAACCCATGCTTGATCATCTCGGCCACGCCGTTGAGCAATTCGCGTTTCCCCAGGCTGCGCAGGAAGGGCACGTGCAGGTACACGCCCACCGGATCATGGAAGACGCCCACCATGTTCTTCACGCCACCGAGGTCGATGCCGGTCTTGCCGCCGATGGCCGCATCGACCATGCCCATGAGCGTGGTGGGCACGTGCATGCAGCGGATGCCGCGTTTGTAGGCGCCGGCGATGAAGCCGCCCAGATCGGTGACCACGCCGCCACCGAGGTTGATGAGCAGCGCTTCGCGGTCCGCCGCGCGCACGGTGAGGTGCTGCCAGATGTCCTGGCACACGCTCAGGCTCTTGCTCGCCTCGCCCACCGCCACACCGATGGTCTCCGCATCGCGGAGTCTTGGCGCATGGGCCAGCAGCTCGGGCAGGCAATGGCGCAGGGTGTTCTCGTCGCCCAGGATGAAGAGCGCGCTGGCCTGGGCCTCCTTCACTTCGCGATCGAGGACGCGCAGCGCGTCGGTGCCGAGCACCACCTTATGGCGGCCCGCGTCAATGACTTTCGTCTCGATGCGCTTGGGGACCATGTCTAATATTGCCGGCCCTTTGCCAGAGCCCTCGGCCAAAGGAACGAAGGAAGCTTCCATGGCGACCACGGCCCCCGCCTCCACCGCCGCGCCCAACTTGGGCGATACCCGCATTGCTTTCCGGCAGTACACCGACCGCGGCCTGCTGCGCGCTTACTGGCTCTTCCGCATCATCGGCATCCCCTGGCTCGGTGCAACCGGGCGCGCCCTCACGCAATTCGCGCTCGCCCTGCACCTGCCCATCAAATGGGCGGTGAAGGGCACCATCTTCAAGCATTTCTGCGGGGGCGAGACCATCGACGAGAGCCTGAATACCGCGCAGAAGCTCGGTGACGGCGGCCTCGGCACCATCCTCGACTACAGCGTGGAAGGCCAGGAGGACGACGATTCGCTGGACCGCACGCGCGACGAGATCCTGCGCACCATCAGCGCCGCGCAGCAGCGGAAGGACATCCCCTTCAGCGTGTTCAAGCCCACGGGCCTCGCACCGGTGCATATCCTGGAGAAGGTGAGCCCGGGCGCACCGCTGGGCAAGGCCGACGCGAGGGCGTGGGAATCGGCGCAAGGCCGCGTGCTCGGGATCTGCCAGGCTGCGCACGATGCAGGGATCCCGGTGATGATCGATGCGGAGGACAGCTGGTACCAGCCCGCCATCGATGCCTTGGCCACGCGCATGATGGAACGCTTCAATCGCGAACGCGCCATCGTGTTCAACACCCTGCAGCTGTACCGGCACGACCGTCTGGCCTTCCTGGAGGAATCGTTCGCAGCGGCCGAGCGCGGCGGCTATCACCTCGGCGTGAAGCTGGTGCGCGGCGCATACATGGAGAAGGAGCGCGAGCGCGCTGCGGAGAAAGGCTACCCCTCGCCCATCCACGCCGACAAGGCCGCCGTGGACCGCGACTACGACGATGCGCTGCGCTTCTGCATCACGCACATCGACCGCATGGCCGTGATGGCCGGCACGCACAACGAGCAGAGCGCACTGCTGCTGGCGCGGCTTATGGAAGTGCGCGGCATCGCGCGCAACGACCGCCGCGTGTGGTTCGCGCAGCTCCTGGGCATGAGCGACAACATCAGCTACAACATGGCCGATGCGGGATACAACGTGGCCAAGTACGTGCCCTACGGCCCCGTGCGCGCCGTGCTCCCCTACCTCATCCGCCGCGCGCAGGAGAACACCAGCGTGGCCGGGCAGATGGGCCGCGAGCTGAAGCTCATCGTGGAAGAGAGGAGGCGCAGGGCCAGAGTGAAAGCGTGAGAAAGTGAGAGGGTGAGAGTGCCAGCCCTCTCACTTTCTCACGGCATTCGGGCTACCTCCCCACTTTCACAGCGCGCTTCACCACCGGCTCGCCATCGAGCAGCAAGGTGATGTGATACACGCCGGGCGCGAGGTGCTCG
>CAZFBP010000266.1:0-4527 GCA_964517255.1 uncultured Chryseobacterium sp. | reverse complement strand
GCGCCGAGGAAATTGCCCAGCGAGAAATTGAGGCCGGGGCTCTGGTTGTCCACGCCATCGATGAGCTGCAGCGACCGCACCGGGCTGGTGCTGTTGAAGCCGCGCGTGTTGATCACCTTGAAGCCCATGCTGGCCGCGGTCATGTCCACGCCCTTCAAGGTGCCCAGGCTCTCGTAGAAATCGCCGCTGGGCGCCTCGCGTATGGCGATCACGTCCATGCTCTCCACCGTGAGCGGCGCCTGCTTCTGCTTCTCGCTGATGCGGCTGCCCACCACTTCGGTCTCGCCCAGGAGCACCTGGTCGGTGGCCAGCTTCAGCTTCAGCTCCTTGTCGAGGCTCTTCACCACGAGCTCGAAAGGCGCGTAGCCCACGTAGCTCACGACCAAGGTGTACGGTGGCAGCTCGCTCACCAGAAGCTCGAAGCGGCCATCGATGTCGGTGGTGGCGCCGATGGTGGTGCCCTTCAGCAGCACGTTGGCGCCGATGAGCGTCTCACCGGTGGTGCCATCGCTCACCACGCCGCGCAGCTTGTACTGCTGGGCCTGCGCTGCCGCGATGAAGCAGCAGGGGAGGAGGAGGGCGAGCAGGCGCTGGAGCATGTGGGTGCTTGGGGTTGCGGCGGGAAGATAGAAGCGGCCCGCTCTCAGCACGCAGGAGCGGCGATGGGCCTTGTGCGCGCGATGCCTCGTCGGCGCATCACACCGTGCTGATGCCGTACAGCTTGCACAAGGTGGTGAGGTGCCCGGTGTGCAACGACTCGTGCCGCGCCGCGTGGATGATGGCATCGCGCACCGTTGGGCCGATCAGCGGCAGGCCGGTGCGGTTGGGCGCATCCAGCTGCTCCGGGGTGAGCGTGGGCAGGTGGGCCATGGCCTTCTCGTGCACCGCCTTGAAGGTGGCCCACACTTCCTCGTACGGCGGGCATTGCTCGGGCGGCAGGCCCTTGCCGCCGATGGTGAAGTGCTTGGCCCAGCTGAATTTCTCGAACGGGCCGCCCGTGCTGTAGAGCAACAGGCCGTTCTGCGTGGTGGCCATGTGCGCCACCAGCCAGAACAGACTGTTCAGCGGTTTGCCTTCGCAAACGAATACGCGATGCGGGTCCTGACCCTTGAGCAGACTGAGGTAGAACCGGGAGTACTCGCGCGAGCGGCCCACGATGAGGGCGAGGAATCGGGCTTCGTCGTATGGATGCATGGTGCTGATGTTGCGGGACGAAGATGCGATGCGTCCCATTGCCCGCTGATCGGATCCGGGAACACGCTACCATTGGGCGATGAACCTCCCGGAGAGCGTGAAGCGATGGCTGCACGACCGCCGCCTCACCCGCGTGCTTCTGGTGGTGCACGTGCTGATGATGCTGGCCGCCATCCTGCGCTCACCGGTGCGCTCCACGGATGAGACCACCTACATGGCCCTGGCGCGATCGCTGGAGCACGGCCGCTTCTCCGTGTGGGATGGCGTGTTCGAGCCGCCGCCCGCCGATGTGATCCGCACGCACGGCTATCCGGCCTTCCTCGCGGCCGTGCGCCTCATCGGTCACGATGTGCGCTGGGTCTTCCTCGTGCAAGGCATGCTGCATCTCACGCTGCTGCTGTTGCTGCTGCGCCTGCTCAAAGGCGACGATGCGGGATCGAATCTCCGTCGCAATGCGCTCTTGCTGCTGCTCCTGCCGCAGCTGCAATTGCTCCATTACGCCGCGCAGGTCTTTCCGGAGACGCTCGTGTCCTTGCTGCTCCTGCTCGTGGCATTGGCGGCCATGCGCGGCCCCGCCGCCGGGCGCTGGTGGCGCCTGGGACTCGCCGCTGCGGCGCTCTTCTGGGTGCGGCCGGTGATGCTCCTCTTGCCGCTGGCCCTGCTCCTATTCGATCTGCTCGTATCGCGGCGCGGCGAGCGCTGGATGCTCCTGCGCGCCAACGCCCTCGCGCTGGGCTTCTTCGTCGCGTTGGGACCGCTGCCCTTCGCCTGCTGGAATCAGGCGGTGCACGGCTACTTCAAGCCGGTGCCGCTAACGGGCAGCGCCGTGATATCGAACCTGGGCATCTGGCAGGCAAGGCTCCCCGGCTACGGCACCATGCACTACTTCCAGAACAATTTCTTCGGGCATGAGCTGGTGCCGTGGGTCACTCCCGATGAGGCGGAGCGCCACTATGCGCGTTACCAGCAGCAATGGCAGCGCATCGATTCCATCACGCGGCCGGCCATGACCGCGCGCGACAGCCTCCTGCTGCCGCAGATGATCCAGGATTCCATCTACTACACGCGCTCGGCGCGTTACACCGTGGCGCTCAACGAGGCCATCGCAGCCGAGAACAGGCAGATGATCCGCGACGAGCCGCTGTACTACATGGCCACGCGCGCTTACGCGGCGATTCGGCTGTGGGTCACGAACGTGAATTTCCCGATGAAGCGCATCGTGTACCGGCCGGGCACGGGCATGCGGCCAGAGGTGGGCAGGCCAGAAGGCCTCAAGGGCTGGATCGGCTTGCTGGTGCCGACGATCATCACGGGCCTGAGCTTCGGAATCGGCCTGCCGCTGCTGTGCGTGGCGATCTGGCGGAACCGTTCCCGCTGGTACCAGCGGCGCTACTTGCTGTTGGTGATCCTGTATGTGTGGATGGTCCACATCCCCATGACCATCCAATCGCGCTACACGGTGCCGCTGCATGCCATCGCGCTCGCATGCATGGCCTGGGCCATCGGCGACCGGTGGGCGCGAGGGCAGGGAAAACCGCTTCCGCAGCGTTGAACGAGTGTTCCTGTTCGCCAACGCGTCACTCCGGAAGCTCGGAGCGATGGCACGCGCGTGGCGGGCTATAAGGAGTCTCACGGATCAGGGGCGCATGGTCGGGATTGGCCTCCTTCGTCGACCTTTCCCGTTGGGGGAGGGCTTCAGCGCGAGGCCCTGATCGCTTCGCGACTCGGTTCTTCCTTCTTCGGCCTTCGCTCAAGCTGCGCTTGGCTTGGCCTCGAATGAAGAACCCGGCTGCTTTCGCAGCCGGGCCTCGCGTTGGCGGAGAGGGAGGGATTGCGCGAGGCGCGCTTTCCCGTTGGGGGAGGGCTTCAGCGCGAGGCCCTGATTGCTTCGCGATCCGGTTCTTCATTCATCGGCCCGCGCTCAAGCTGCGCTTGGCTTGGCCTCGAATGAAGAACCCGGCTGCTTTCGCAGCCGGGCCTCGCGCCGGCGGAGAGGGAGGGATTCGAACCCCCGGTACCCGTGAGGGTACTTCTGTTTTCGAGACAGACCCATTCGACCACTCTGGCACCTCTCCGAACAGGGGCGGCGAAGATAGATGGCCGATCCAAGGCCTTGCGGCCATGAACCTTGTCACTGACTCCGTCGTTCATCCGCTACCTTGTCGCCAGGCCTTGGGTGCTCATCAGCCCGGTCACCATCGCATGCGATCCCTGATCTTCTTCTTCGCGCTGCTGCCCATGATCGCTGCGGCGCAGCCCTTCGCCATCGGCACGCGCAGCATCACCTTCTTCGATGCCAGCCGCAACCGGGACATCGCCACCGATGTGCGCTACCCGGCCACCAGCGCAGGCAGCAACGCGCCGTTCGAGGCAGGCGCGTTCCCGGTGCTGGTGATCGGTCATGGCTTTGTGGTGAGCACCGACGCCTACGCGAACCTTTGGGACCACTTCGTGCCGCTGGGCTACATCGTAGCGCTCCCGACCACCGAGGGCGGTTTCGGCCCCAGCCACGGCAACTTCGGGCTCGACCTCGCCTTCGTGGCCAGTGCCATCCAAGCGGCCAACAGCGATGGCGCCTCTCCGCTGTTCACGCATGTGGCGCCATTCACGGCGCTCATGGGCCATAGCATGGGCGGCGGCGCGAGCTTCCTTGGCGCGGCGGGCAATACGGCCATCACCACGGTGGTGAACCTTGCGGCGGCGGAGACCAGCCCTAGCGCCATCGCAGCGTGCGCGCAGGTGCTGGTGCCCACGCTCGTGTTCGCGGGCTCGAACGATTGCATCACGCCCATTGCAGAGCACCAGCAGCCCATGTACGAGGCGCTCACCGTGCCGTGCCGCGCGTTCGTGAGGATCACCGGCGGGGGCCACTGTTACTTCGCGGAGAACAACCTCAACTGCTCGCTCGGCGAGCTCACCTGCACGCCCGCCCCCGCCATCACGCGCGCGCAGCAGCACGATGTCGTGAATGACTTCGCGACGCTCTGGCTCGACCATTTCCTCAGGGGCGATGCCGAGGCCCTCAATACGTTTATCGATAGCGCGTCCGTCACGGACAGGGCCGTGTGCGAGACCACATGCGCGGCCACTACGGTCTTATTAGAAATCGAAGCGCGTTCTCCGATCATCGCACCGACGATCACGGGTGATCGCTTCGTGGTGCGCGGCGCAGCTTCTTCGGCAATCGCGCTATTCGATGCGGCCGGTAGGGAACTGCTCTCGCGCAGCACAGTCCGCGAGGCGGAACCCGTGGATGTGAGCGGCCTGCCTCCAGGCGCCTATGCGGTCGTCTTGCGCAGCGCGGCGGGCATCGCCACGCACCGGTTGGTGATC
>CAZFBP010000265.1:0-4543 GCA_964517255.1 uncultured Chryseobacterium sp. | reverse complement strand
CTTGAAGCCGCCCTGCTCGTCGTGCAATCGCAGATCAACGCCAGGCCATAGCTGCCTGTAGCTTACTTCCTCGAAGTGCCGGACATCACTGGTCCATTTCGAGCGATCGTTGCCGATGAAGTAATTGAAGTAATCCGACGAACGGCCTTCGCGCGTCACTTCGGCGCTGGGGTTGGCGCCTTCGAACCAGGCGTACCATGCGTGGCCGTTCACGCGCACGTTGTCCATGAATTCAGGTGCTTCGTGCTGCGCATCATGCACCCGCTCCAGCACCGCCTCATCGATCTTCGAGAACACCAGCCGGTCGCGCTCGGCGAACATCGCCAGCAGGCCGAAGTCCGCGCGGTACAGGATCGGCGTCGGCCACTGGCCCTTGTTCTCCACGTACTCGCCATGCTGGGCAGGCGCTCCGATGGCCGCGCCGTGGTCGTGCCCCGCGTGCGGCCCGCGACCCTGACCAGCCTGCGCGATCGAAGCAGCTGGAACACCACACAGGCCAATCATCGCGATACGCATCGCCAACCCGACGCACGTCATCATGCTCTTCTTCATGCTCATGCCCTGCTCTTGCTTTCGTTGATCATCAGCGCACCACGGTCACATGCCCCACGGTCTCCACTTCCTCGTTGTGGCATACGCCGGTGTATTTCAGCACGTACACGTACACGCCGTCCTGCACGATGCCGCCGTTGTACTTGCCGTCCCAGAAAGGCTCTTTGCTCTCTTGCGCCCAGAGTTGCTCGCCCCATCGGTTGAAGATGGTCATCTTCACTTCTTTCTCGCCGAAGCCGGCGATCCGGAACACGTCGTTGATGTTGTCTCCGTCTGGTGTGAAGGCGTTGGGCGCGAAGACCTGCGGCACGGAATCGAGCATCACCACCTTCACGCTGTCGGTGTGCGGGCAGCCGTGCAGGTCGATCATGTCGTAGGTGTACATGCCCGGTGCCCAAGCACGGATCTCACGGGTGTAGGCGCCGGTGCTCCAATGGAAGGCGAGGCCATCGATGGGCACTCGCAGGTCGGCGATGGCGCCGGGGCACACGTTCACCGAGTCGTAGAGCGCATGGGGCGGAATCGCGGGTATGGTAACCTGCACGGTGTTCTGGCACAGCCCATCGGACACGTTCACTGAGTACTGGCCGGGTTCATACACTGCGATTGAGGATGTGGTCTCCCCGGTGCTCCACAGGAAGGTCGCGTTGGCCGGGTCTGTATCGGGCAGGAAGACGTGCAGCACGGCGGAGTCGTTCGGGCAGATCACCGTGTCGCCCAAGTACCACACGGGCAGGATGTTGTTCAGGATCACCTGCATGCTCACCGCGCTATCCTGCCCGCAGCCCAGATCGGTCACCGTGAGCGTCACCGTGTACACGCCTGGAAGGGTGTACTGATGCACCACGTTCGTATCGGAGTACAAAGTGCCATCGCCCATGTCCCAACTGAAGCCGATCAGGTCGCCCGTGCTCTGGTTCAGCGCGTCGAGGGTGAGCGTGGTGCAGTCGCCGGTCTGCTCTGCGGTGAACGCGGCCACCACGGGGATCAGCGGATCAATGGTCACATCGATGGAGACCGTCTGGCTCGGCGAGCAGCCCAGCGTATCGGTCATGGTGAGCGTGACGGTGTAGGTGCCCACGCCGCTGAATACATGCGTGATGTCGTAGGTGTCGTACTGCGTTCCGTCGCTCAGTTGCCAGAGGTACACGGCGTTGGTTCCGGTGCTGGTGTTGGTGGTGGAGAGGATGAGCTCATCGCAATCGAAGACCTGATCGGCGGTGAAGGCCACGTTGATGGGCTCGCTGGGCAGCACTTCCACAGTGGCGGTGGTGGTATCGGCCACGTTGCAGCTGCTGGTGTCGTCCACGATCAGCGTGATGGTGTACGTGCCAACGCCTTGAAAGAGGTGGGTCACATCGGCGGTGGTGTAGGTGGTGCCATCGCCCATGTCCCACAGGTAGGTCATGTCGATGCCCGTGCTCTGGTTGGTGCAGGCCACGGTGAGTTCATCGCAGCCGGGCGCCTCAGCAGTGGTGAAGGCCGCCGCCACCTGCGCCGGCGGGCCGATATCCACTGTGATCTGCACGGTATCAGCGCCGCTGCATCCGGTCGGGTCCTCGGCGATGAGCTGCACCAGGTAGCTGCCGGGCCCGGGGAACTGGTGCGTCACGTTGGTGTCCACGTACTGCGTGCCATCGCCCATGTCCCAATACCAAGTGAGCGGGTCGCCTGTGCTGAGGTTGGTGGTGCTGATCTCCATCTGGGTGCAATCGATGGTCTGCGTCCAGGTGAAGTCGGCATCGATGGGTTGTTGCTGGCCTATGGTGATGGGCAGGTAGGTGGTATCGGCCAGGTTGCAGGAGAGGGAGTCCATGGCGATGAGCATCACCGTGTAGCTGCCGGGCTGCGTGTAGGAGTGGCTGGGCTCGAACCCCTCGACGGTGGGGCTGCCATCGCCGAAGTCCCAGACCCAGGTGTCGCCGGTGCTGGCGTTGCTGAAATCGATCAGGATGGGTGCGCAGCCCTGGTTGAGGGTGCTGGCGCCGGCCGCGTTCACGCCGCTCACGTTGAAGTCGATCTTGAACACCCCGATGTCCCAGCCTGAAGGCTGCACGTTGCTGTATGCGCCCGGTGTGGTGGGGAAGCCACCGCTTGTGCACACGGCCTGATACACCTTGCCATTGGCATCGAAGCGGCTTGTTCCACCGTCCACATGGCCTGCCCCCTGGTAGTATGTCCCGTAGATGATGTTGGTCATGTCGGGCTCGAAGGTGGCCAGGTAGAACCCGCCATCATTATAGAGCGGCGTGCCTGCGATTGGCCACCCGGCGCCCACACTGTAGCCGCTGATGTAGATGTTGCGGCACACATCCACGAGGAAGGCCACGGGCACCATGCCGGCGCCCCAGCCACCGCCGCCCGGACCGAGCTGCGTGCGGAAGACCTCAGCGGTCAGGTCCGGGTTGAATTCGGCAACGAAGATCCCGCCTGCCGCAGCGCCATAGGTGCCAGCCGGAACGATGCCCAGATTCGCCGCTGGCGATTGCCCGAAGATGTACGCGTTGTCATCGATGTCCACCTGAAGGAAGAACGCCACATCATCACCGCTTCCGCCGAAGTAGGTGCAGGCGATCACGCTCGATGCATTCTGGCTTAAGTGCGCGATGTAGGCTTCATCAGCGCCATTGTTCACGGCTTGTGCAGCGCCGGGTGTGACCGGCAGCGTGGTGCCCGCAGTGCCGCCGCAGATGTACGGCTCGCCCATCGAGTTCAACTTGATGCCGAAGCACATGTCGGCCTGCGCGGTGCCGAAATAGGTGCCCCAGAGCAAGGTGCTCAGGTCGGGGCTGAGGCAGAAGGCCACGCCATCCTGCGCGCCGGCATGCGCGCTCTGCACGGCGCCGCCCGAAGTGGGGAAGCCGGGCGAATCGGAGCAGCTCGCCACGAAGATCCTTCCCGCCGCATCGCAGATCACCTCGCCGCGGTAGCTGTCGCCGTAATTGGTGGTGAAGGTGTTGCGCCCATCGCTGCCGCCGGTGCCCATGTAGGTGCTGCCGATCAACGCGGTGCCCGTCGGATTCAACTTGCTGATCACGATATCCGATGTGCCGCCGTTGAAAGAGGCATCATACGCCGTGGGCGTGGTCGGATAGTTGGGCGATGGTGAACTGCCGTACACGGTGAGCTCACCCATCGGCGTGACCACGAGGCTGTGCGGGTAATCGCCGCTGCTGCCACCCAGGTAGGTGCCGAAGAGCAAGGTGGTGCCGGTGGGGTTGAGCTTGCTCACCGCGATGTCGATGCCGCCATTGTTGGTGCCATCGAAGGCGCCGGGCAGCGTTGGATAGCCTTGGCCGAAGCAGATGGCGCCCGTGTAGATGTTGCCCAGTTGATCGTAGGTGGCGGTGTGCCCGTAGTTCTGCGTCGTGCCGATGTTGCCGGTGCCGCTGAGCGTGCTGGCGATCAAGGTGGGGTCGATCACGATGGGGCGGTCGGCCTGCATGCCTTGGCCGAAGGCGAAGCCCACCGTGCTCCCCTCCAAGGTGAAACGGCAATCCACTCTCTCCTTCGCCCCGTCGGCGTACCAAGCCACCGGTGCCAGTTCATGCACCTCTCCTACCGAAGTGATCAGTTCGAGTTCGCCTTCCGCGTTGATGCGCATGCCGTCGAGGCCCTCGTAACGCAGGCGCACCTGATTCGCCGCCGCTGCATCCGCCACGAGCACGTCGTACTTGAAGCCGCCCTGTTCGTCGTGCAATCGCAGGTCCACGCCCGGCCAGAGCTGCTTGTAGCGCACCTCGTCGAAGTGCCGCACATCGTTGGCCCATTTGCTGGCGTCGTTGCCGATGAAGTAGTTGAAGTAATCCGCCGACCGCCCCTCGCGCGTCACTTCGGCGCTGGGGTTGGCGCCCTCGAACCAGGCGTACCAGGCATGGCCATTCACACGCACCTTGTCCATGGCCTCCGGTGCTTCGTGCTGCGCATCATGGACACGACTCAGCACCGCTTCATCGATCTTCGAGAACACCAGGCGGTCACGCTCGGCGAA
>CAZFBP010000264.1:0-4551 GCA_964517255.1 uncultured Chryseobacterium sp. | reverse complement strand
CAGGGGCCGCATGCATTACGGCCTCGACTTGAAGCTGAAGACCGGTGATCCCGTGTTGTGCGCGTTCCCCGGCGTAGTCCGCATCTCCCGGTACAACCGTTCCTTCGGGCATGTGGTGGTGGTGCGCCACCACAACGGGTTGGAAACGCTTTATGCCCACCTGAGCAAGCGCAAGGTGGAGCCCGGCCACATTGTGGAGGCCGGCGATACGCTGGGGCTCGGTGGCAATACCGGCCGCAGCCACGGCAGCCACCTGCACTTCGAGGTGCGCTTCCTGGACCAGCCCATCGATCCATCGTTGATCGTCGATGTGGAGAACGGCCAGCTCAAGGCCAGGACCTTTGTGATCAACAAGGGCACCTTCGCGAGCATCGCTGCGGCCAAAGCCACGGCCGGATCGCGCAAGTACCACGCGGTGCGCAACGGGGATACCCTTTCGGCCGTCGCACGCCGCTATGGCACTTCCGTGCCCGTGCTCTGCAAGCTCAACGGCATCAGCCAGCGCTCAGTCCTGCGCATCGGCCAGCGCTTGCGCTACAACTGATCCGGGCCCGCGCCTTCAGACTGCCGCTGCTTCAGCCGAGCGATCTGCTCCATCATCTCCTGATTGCGTTCTGGTGAGAGCAGGAACTCATGGCCGGACTTGGAGCGCAACAGCAGAAGGTCATTCTGGATGTTGCTCATGCGGTCGATCACGCGGCGCCCGTAGCCGAAGGTGAATGAGCTCAGGCCCACGTCAATGGAGCAGAACCGGGTGAATGCCCGTTCAGCCTGGCGACGCTCACGCGCGGAATTCAGGCCCCTGCTGGCAATCCTCCGCCTGACGTATTCGCGGCAGGCGCTGCGCTCCATCAGGCTGGCATCGAGCACATCGGGGCTGAGGATCAGCTGACGGTGCGGGCCGCGCTGGAGGCGTATTCCCTCGGCGCTCACCCGGTACTCGCCGGCTCGGCGCCTGTCGCGCACCACGGCCAGCACCAGCAGCACGCATGCCAGCACGATGGAGGAGCCGATGAGCCAGAGCACTCCGTTGATCAGCGCGATCACCGTGACCGGAACCACCACGAAAGGCGCGGCCGCCATGACGAAGCGCGTGTTGTTCCACTGCCTCCGCGTGCGGTAACGCTTCTCCGAAGGGCCCGTGGCCGTGCTGTATCCCATGAACACGAAGAGCGGCTTTGTCAGCCGCTCTTGGGTACCGGAGAAGGGACTCGAACCCTTACAACCTTACGGTCACACGCCCCTGAAACGTGCGCGTCTACCAATTCCGCCACTCCGGTGAGTGCCCCTTCGCAGGGGGCGCAAATATAGGTGCGTGAAGTAGCCTGCAGCCGTATCGAATCACGCGCCCGGCATTGATCGCCCTGAAAGCACGAAGCCCCCATCGACCTTACGGCGACAGGGGCGACGTGACTCTTCAGACTGACCTCTGAACTACTTGGACAGGGCCTTCAACGCGGTGCCCAGCGATAAGGTTTCCAGGGCCATTGAAGATGACGCACGGTGACAGCGGCGGCCGTTCAAGGCTCCGTCGGAAGACCAGCGTCCTGCCAGCCCACGATGCCGGCAAACATCAGCAGCACATGCGTGTGGCCCAGTTTCACGGCGCTCTGCGCAGCCATGCCGGCCGCAGGACACTCCGGGCTGTAACAGTAGAAGACCACGGTCGCGCTCCGATCGGCAGGGAGCACCGCCGGGGTGATTTGATCGTAGGCCACCAGCTGCGCACCGGGCACGTGGGCCCACACGAAGTTCTCCTCTTCGTTGCAATCGAGGACGTGCGGCTTGGAGGTCTTGAGCATGTCCGAGAGCTCCATCGGTGAGATGTCCATCACCGTCGCGGGTGAAACAGGTTCGTCCTGGCCATGTGCGAAAGGCACGGCGAGGAGGCCGATGAGAACCGAGGTGAGCAGGACGCGCATGGGATGTAAATCTGCTGAAAGATCGCGAAGCATCCTCGGGTGGTTCGCTCAGTCGTCGAGGCCCTTGCCGCGCAGGATCCGTTCAGCGTGCTTCTCGATGCGGGCCTCGCGGGTCTTGCTCTGCTTGGCGGCGGCGAAGTGCAACAAGTAGCCGCGCTGGCGGCCGGGCGTGAGCCCCTCGAAGGCTTCGCGCAGCGCCGGCGCGGCCTTCAGCCTCGCGGCGAATTCCTCCGGCATGTCGAACTCCTTGGTCTTCTTCAGCACCACCTTCGATCCTGCGCGCTCCAATGCCATGGCCTCGTTCACGTAGCCGATAAGAGCGGGCTTGAGCCGCGCGATCCCCTTCACCCCGGTGAAGCGGACCTGCCGCGCCGATTGCACGTTCGGGGTCTGCTGGATGAGGATACCGTGCCGGTCGTTCAGGAGCGCGCCCTTGTGGAAGAGCAGCGCGCAGTAGTCCTTGAAGCCGTGGATCAGCACCACGTTCTTCTGGTTCACCGTGTAGCACGGGCATCCCCATTTCAGCTCCTCCATCAAGCCGCAGCTGAGCAGCAGCGCGCGCAGCTCAGCGTACTCCTCCTGCCACCGCGTGGGCTTGTTGAAGAACCAATCGACCTGGGTGTTCATGCTGTGGGCGAAGTTCGGCGGAACCAGTGACTTACGGGCGCACGAGGGCGAACCCCGCTGCGCGCGCGTATCACGCGCGTGCTGCACCGGATCCATCCCTTCACCTCACTGGCCGTGCTCTTCCTGGGGGCAGCGCTCTTCGCGCTGCGCATCGGTGAACCGATGATCGCGGCGGTCATCCTCGTAGTCGGATGATGCTGCGCACCTGGGAGCGCGACCGGGAGCGCTTCGCGGAGAATGGGATCCACATGGTGGCCATCGGCCCGGATGACATCGCGGTGAACCGCGAGATGGTGGCTCGCATCGGAGTGGGCTGCCGTATGCTCTACGACAGGGACCAAGCGGTGAGCGGCCGCTACGGCGCGGTGCACAGCAACCCGCCGCTCGAAATGGTCATCGGTTACAGCATTGGCATCCCGTTGCCCGCTTCCTCCCTGATTGATGCGGATGGCATCGTGCGCCATGTCTCCCGCCCCGACCGCGTGGGCGAGTTCCTTGATCCCGATCTCATCTTCGGCGCGCTGGAACAGCTGCCCACGAATCCGCTGCCCGCTTGGAGCTGAGCATGGGGCTGGCCCTGGGCGCGGTGCCCGTGGCCTTGATCGGCGCCACGATGGGCTTCGTGCATGCGTACGGCAAGCTGCGCCGCCGGCTCCAGGAAATCGAGCACGACCGCACCAGCTACCTCGAGGTGATCGAGGGCAGCAACGATGGGCTCTTCGTCATCAACTTCGTGAATGGCCGCATCTACCAGGCCAACGACAAGGCCGCCGCCATGCTGGGCTACACCCGCGACGAACTCGCCGGCCTCACCATCTTCCAACTGCATACTGATCATGTGCTGCACCGCAGTGCCCAGCGCATCGCCGACGCCTGGCAGCCGCAGGGCGCCGTGTACGACGACGTGCCCATGCTGCACGCCAACGGCGACGTGATCCCGGTGGAGAGCAGCGCGCGCGTGACGAGCTACGACGGCAAGCCCGCCATCATCCTCTTCATCCGCGACATCCGGGAGCGGCTCGAGTTGCAGCGCCAGGTGGGTGAGCAGCAGGCCGTGGTGAAGCGCCAGAACGAGGAATTGCCGAGCAGGATCCGCTATGCCCAGCGAATTCAACACGCGGTACTGCCGGAAGCGGCGGAACTGCCGCAGCTGTTCCCCGAGAGCTTCATCCTTTTCGGGCCGCGCGACATCGTGAGCGGCGATCTCTTCTGGTTCGCCGAGGCCGATGGAGTCAGGATCGTGGCCGCTGCCGATTGCACCGGCCACGGCGTGCCCGGCGAGCTGCTCAGCCTTATCGGCGCGTCACTCTTCGAGGAGGTGGTGCTGCAGCGGCGGATCACCGAACCGGCGGCCATCCTCGACGCCATGCGCGAAGGCTTCGAGCAGGCGCTCAACAAAGGCGATGACGAAGCGGGCCACCACGACGGCATGCATGCGAGCATCGCGGCGATCGATGCACGGGAGCGCCGATTGCGGTTCGCCGGAGCCTACCATCCGTTGTACCTCTCGCGCAATGGCGCCGTCATGGAGCTGAAGGGCGACCGCATGCCCATCGGACTGCATGATGGCGTGGCCAAACCCTTCGCGCAGCACGAACTCCGCTACCAGCAGGGCGACCGGGTGTACCTCTTCTCCGATGGCATCACCGATCAGTTCGGCGGTCCGGATGGGAAGAAGCTGCGCAGCGCCGGGCTGAAGCAGTGGCTGGCCGAGACCGCCGCGCTCCCCATGGACGATCAGCACCAGGCCCTCAGCGACCGTTTCCGGAACTGGAAGGGAAGTGATGAGCAGATCGACGATGTGCTGCTCATCGGCGTGGAGCTCTGATCAGCGGTCGGCTGACTTGATCAGCGTCACGAGCGCATCGGTGCCCAGCTCGTTGTTGCGCACCACATGCGCCGTAACGCCATTCAACTGAAGTGCCTGAACCATCAGGCCACGAGCCGCGAGGGACTCCCAAAGGTGAGCGTCGCCTCCGAGCACCAGCACGGTGGCATGAAC
>CAZFBP010000263.1:814-4555 GCA_964517255.1 uncultured Chryseobacterium sp. | reverse complement strand
AGCTTCGCCAGCTTCAGCTTCGCGAAGGGCCACAGTGCCAGTTACGCGGTGGAGAGCTACCAGAGCCTCTACCTGAAGGCGCATCACCCACTGGAGTTCCTCGTGGGCGTGGCGAACAATTTCGGCGGTTTCTACCACACCGAGTTCTACCTGCATGAGGCGAAACGTGCGGGCGCTACGATCGAGGCGCCGTGCATCAATACCAGCGATGAGTATTGTTCGCTCCACGGCACGCGCATCTACCTCGGCCTGGGTAATGTGAAAAGCCTCGAGACCGAAGTGCGCCAGTTGATCCTGCACGATCGCGAACACAACGGTCCATTCCACGACCTGCAGGACCTGCTGGAACGTGTCCCGCTCCATGTGGAGCAGGCGCGTCTGCTCATCCGCGTCGGTGCATTGCGTTTCACGGGCAAGAGCAAGCCTTCGTTGCTGTGGGAGCTTACCCTCCTGCACCGGCCCGCCATGGTGAACACCACGGGCGACCTCTTCATCACCAAAGTGGAAGAACCTCGCCTGCCCGATCTGCAGCACTACCCTCTGGCCGATGCTTACGATGAACTGGACCTGCTGGGCTTCCCGCTCTGTGATCCGTTCGCGTTGGTGGAATGTGGATCAGAAGATCAGACGATCAGGAGATCAGAAGATGGAAGCGCACCGAACACGCAACACGTCAACGCGTCAACACGCAACGTGCTTGCGAGAGAGATGAGCTCGTGCGTGGGCAAGAGAGTGCAGATGCTCGGCTACCTGATCCATGTGAAGGCCACCGATACGCGCCATGGTCAACGCATGACCTTCGGCTCCTTCATCGACACCGCAGGCGATTTCTGGGACAGCTCGCAGTTCCCCGATGTGGCTGCACGCTACTCCTTCCGCGGGCGTGGCGTGTACCGGCTCACCGGCATAGTGGAAGAAGAGTTCGGGCATGTGGCCTTGCGCACGCAATACTTCGAGAAGCTGCCGTGGAAGCCGGATCCGAGGTACGGGGAGAAGTGAGCAGCGCATGCGGGTACTTTTGGGCCATGCGTTCACTGCTTCTCTCCTTCGCTTTCATCATCGTCAGTATTGCACCTGCCCAACAATGGAATTGGGCCGTTGATGCTGGCGGCGGCGGCAACACCGATTTCTGCTGGGGCATTGCCACCGATAGCCAAGGCAACGCGTATTGGGCGGGCAGCATAAGCGGCTCCGCCGACTTCGGCTGCACCACCATCTCACCTCCGGCCATCGCGGGGGTTTTGGCCAAGTATGACAGCACCGGCACCTGTCTTTGGGCGCGCGGCATCACAGTGGGCTTCAACGATGCATGGGCCTATGGCATCGCCATCGACGCGCAGGACCGCATCTACATCACCGGCAGCTACGATGGCAACGCCGACTTCGGCAATGGCATTACTCTGAACAGCCTTGGCGGTGATGACATCTTCCTGGCCCGCTATGATTTGGATGGGAATTGCCTTTGGGCGCGCCGAGCTGGCAGCAGTGGCTCCAATGATGAAGCCCGTGGCATTGCTGTCAGTGATGATGGCGAGGTATTCATCACGGGGATCAGTGGCGGCACCACCATCGTCTTTGATGGCATCAGCATACCCAATGCGGCGAACTTCCGGCAGATCATCATTGCCCGGTATGACAGCACGGGCACGGTGCAATGGGCGAAAGCGAGCACCGGGAACGGTCAGGGCAAATCATCCCGGGCGATCACCGTGGCCAATGATCGATTGTACGTCACGGGCCAGATCGCTTCCGCAGGCGCCAGCTTCGATGGCCTGGTGATCTCCACGACCGCAAGTGCCAAGCTCTATGTGCTCGCCTGCAGCTTGGATGGTGAAGCGCTTTGGGCCAATGCTTATGGCGTTGGAGATCATGAGGGCATGGGCATCGAAGCGGATACGCTCGGCAACATTTTCATAAGTGGCCGCATGTGGGGAGCGCTGCACTTGCCGGACGATACCCTGAACTCCATCTCGGCCAACAACGACATCCTGCTCATGGGCTTGGATACGGCCGGCACCTACCGCTGGGCCATGAGCACGGGCTCCGCGCTGAACGACGTGGCCTATGGCATCGAAGCCGACGGTCATGGCAACGCCTATGTGAGCGCGCAATTCCTGCAGACCATCGACTTCTTCGGAACCCCGCTCACTGCGCTCGGTGGCGAGGATCTGCTGGCGGCGCGCATCACCAACTGGGGTTCTGTCTCTTGGGTGAAACAAGGCGGCGGCTTCATGCGCGACGTCGGCCTGTGCGTGCATCGTAGCAATGTGGGCTCGAAGCCCGTCTATGTTGGTGGCTACTACTTCGGCCCCGCTACCTACGGCAATAGCACCATCGATGATGTGCTCAACGGCGATGCGATGATGATCCAGCTCTCCGACACCACCCTTGTGGACATCGTCACGGTACTACCACGGAACGAAGGTGACCAGCGTGCTCTGCTGTACCCCTCTCCTGCTGGTGATCGCATCACCCTTCGCTCCGATCGACCGATCACACGGCTTTGGCTCGTCTCGTCGTTCGGCAACATCGTGCCGGTGCAATACGACCAGAGCGGCAACATCGATGTAGGGCATCTTGCTCCCGGTACTTACTTCTTGCGGGCTGCGCTGAATGATGGGCGTGTGATCAGCGAGGCGTTCGTGAAGGACTAAGCCCTCCTATTCGCCAACAACACTGGCGCCTGCCCATCGAAGGGGTTGTCCATCCTCCCGATGCTATGTGCCCCCATGCCGCTGGCGCGCATCACCGTGCGGTCTCCGAAGCGCTTGCGGATCTTGTCCATCGCTTGATAGAGGTTCATCGCCTCCTCGGTGTCGGTGAAGGCATCCATCTGGTGGCCGCCCCCCACCAGGTGGCTGAAGCGCACGCCGATCAATCGGATGCGCTGCCTTCGATCGTAGAGCTTGCGGAAGAGCTCGTGGATCACCGGCAGGATGATGTGATCGCACGCCGTGTAGCCGATGCGTAGCTGCTGCGTGTGCGTCTCGAAATCGGCGTAGCGCACCTTCACGGCCACGCAGCTCGTGAGCTTCCGGCCCTTGCGCAGTTGGAAGGCAAGGCTCTCGGCCATGGCGGTGAGCATGCCGCGCAATTTCACCACATCGATGGTATCCTGCGCGAAGGTGCGCTCGGTGCTGATGCTCTTGCGCTCGTGCCACCCGATCACCGGACTGTCATCGATCCCGTTCGCCTTACGCCACAGCGTGGGGCCGTGCTCGCCCAGCAAGCGCTGCATCAGGTCGATCGGCAGCTCCTGCATGGTGTGGATCTTCATCACGCCCATGCTTCGCAGCAGGTGCGCGGTCTTCTCCCCCACGCCGGGGATGGCCTCGATCGGCTTCGGCGCCAGGTAGGGCTTCTCCGTGCCGCGCTCCACCTGCTTCTGCCCGTTGGGCTTCGCATCGTCGGTGGCCACCTTGCTCACCGTCTTGTTCGCGCTCAGCCCGAAGCTGTTCGGCAGGCCTGTCTCCTTCTCGATGTGCTTCTTCAGCTCCGTGGCCAATTTCATCGCGCCGAAGAATTTCTCCGTGCCGGTGAAGTCCACGTAGAACTCGTCAACGCTCGTCTTCTCGAACAGCGGCACCTGCGCGCGGATGATCTCCGTCACCTCATCGCTCTTCTTCATGTACGCGCCGCTGTTGCCGCGTAGGATGATCGCCTCCGGGCACAGCTGCTTCGCCATGCGCATGGGCATCGCGCTGCGGATGCCGAACCGTCTTGCTTCATAGCTGCATGAAG
>CAZFBP010000263.1:0-804 GCA_964517255.1 uncultured Chryseobacterium sp. | reverse complement strand
ATGAAGCGACCACGCCGCGATCGCTGTCGGCGCCAATCAGGATGGGTCTGCCGTTCAACTCCGGATGGTCGAGTCGCTCCACGCTCACGAAGAAGCTGTCGAGGTCCAGGTGGAGGATGGTGCGTTGGTCGGGACGTAGCATCGGAAAGCAGGGACGGATTATCCGTCGATCCACGCGCCCAGAAAGTAGCGCTCGAACAAGGCCCTGCCTCCACGGTTCCCGAAATGGGCACATCCACCCCATGCAACGAGCCCTCTTCCCGTGTACTTTTGGGGTCAATTTCCGAGTTTAGAACAATTCCATATAGGCCATGATCAAAGTCTCCCAACCCGCCAAGGCCGAAGTAACCAAACTCCTTGGGCAAGAGGGCCGCGGCCCCAACCACTTCGTGCGCGTGGGTGTGAAGGGCGGTGGCTGCTCCGGCCTCATGTACGACCTGGTCTTCGACGACCAGATGAAGGACGGCGACAAGGTCTTCGAGGACAACGGGGTGAAGGTGGTGGTGGACAAGAAGAGCCTGCTCTACCTGCTGGGCACCACCCTCGATTTCAGCGGCGGCCTCAACGGTAAGGGTTTTCAGTTCATCAACCCCAACGCCAGCCGGACCTGTGGCTGTGGGGAGAGCTTCTCGATCTGAGGCTCACACGGAGACACAGAGACACGGAGGAATACATGCAAAACACCAACCCCGCACTGCACCATAGGCACTCTCCGTGCCTCCGTGCCTCCGTGTGAGGTATTCCCATGGCACAAGACACCGACGACATCCTCCGCGAGGTCACCGAGAAGGAGTACGCCTACGG
>CAZFBP010000262.1:0-4557 GCA_964517255.1 uncultured Chryseobacterium sp. | reverse complement strand
GAGGTGTACCGCGACATCGGCGGCACATGGACGCTCGTGGGCACCAGCACCACCAACAGCTTCACGGAAACGGGCCTCAGCAACGGCACGTCGTATTGCTATCTCGTGCGCAGCACCGGCGCATACAGCAGCCCGGGCATCCCGTCGCCGTTGCTCAACTTCAGCCAGGAGGTCTGCGAGCGCCCGCGAGATCGAACGCCGCCCTGTCCGCCCACGGTGGAACTGGAGAACGATTGCCAGACACCGCTGAACACGCTCACTTGGAATAACCCGAACCAGAGCTGTGCCGACGACACCTACCAGTACCACGTGTACTTCGCGGAGACCCCGTCATCCCCGTACGTGCTCATCGCCACGATCGTCGGGGCCGAGAACACGACGTTCACGCATGTGAACGGAACGAGCGTGGCAGGCTGCTACCAGGTCACGGCCATTGATACCGTAGGGAACGAGAGCCCGTTCATCACCGCCGTGTGCGGCGACAATTGCCCCGTGTACACGCTGCCGAACATCTTCACGCCGAACGGCGACCGCTACAACGACTTCTTCGTACCCTTCCCGTACCGTGGCGTGCGCGAGATCGACCTGCAGGTCTTCAATCGTTGGGGCCAGCAGGTCTTCAGCACGCAGGACCCCGACATCGGGTGGAACGGCACCCTGAACAACAACGGCGAAAGCTGCCCCGACGGCGTGTACTTCTACACATGCACCGTCATCTTCATCCGGCTCAATGGCGACGAGCCCATTCAGCTAAAGGGCTACCTGCACATCGGCGGCAGCCAAGCCGTGCCGCGCGTCAACTGATGTTCACCGGGATCATTGAGGAAGTGGGCCGCGTGGCCGCGCTGCGCACGGAAGGAGGCAATCGCGTGATCACCGTGGAGGCGCGCATGGCCCCCGAGCTGAAGGTGGACCAGAGCGTGGCGCACAACGGCGCCTGCCTCACCGTGACACGCCTCTTGGGCAGCACCTACGAAGTGGCGGCTGTGAAGGAGACCCTGGAGCGCACCAACCTGGGCGCGCTGCGCGTGGGCGATGCCGTGAACCTGGAGCGCAGCCTGCGCCTCGGCGACCGCCTCGATGGGCACATGGTGCAAGGCCACGTGGATGCCACGGTGCGCTGCACCGAAGCGCGCGACGAAGGCGGCAGCTGGAGCTTCCGCTTCGAGCTGCCAGCGGCGAAGCACCTGCTCGTGCACAAGGGCAGCATCTGCCTCAACGGCGTGAGCCTCACCATCGCCAGCCTCGATGAACGCGGCTTCGGCGTGGCCATCATCCCTTTCACCCACGAGCACACCACCTTCAAGGCGCTGCGCATTGGCGATGCGGTGAACCTGGAGTACGACGTGCTGGGGAGGTACGTGGAGCGGATGATGGAGTGGGGATTATTTCCCCTCAAACAAGCGCAGTAGGCCAACCGAGCAGGTCAAGCCAATAAAGAATCTAGGTTGGCCTATAGTAATCCTTTGCGGATGACGCGGATCAGTTTGATTCTCCCAAGGAACTCTGAACTCCTTGGGCACGACGACGATAAAGCTCGTGGCGAGTCCAAAGCGAATCGGCCGAAATGAGCCCCATCCATGGACAAGGGACGAGGTCAAGCCGAAACCCGACGGGTCCGAGCCACTGTGATACCCCGAATGCCCATCACTTGTGCTCAGACTGATTCCACCATTCGAGCTGCACAGTATCGTTCCATAGCCTAACTCCCAGAATCGCTGATCCTTTGAATGGAGTGTTTGTGCGAACTGCAACCTTATAACGAAATCTACATACCTATGGGACAGTTCATACTCTATTCCAAGGATTGAGAATCGCTCTTCAAATGAGCGAAACCCGGCGAGTGAAGTCAGGTCGATGCTATAGAGCTTGTGAAATCGTATACCGAAACCGCACCCAACCCCCACGGGGATGCCTAAGCCGCGTGCCGTCTTGTTGGGCTGAGATAAGTAGGCGAAGTAGCCCGCTTCGACCGTTGGCGAAAAAAACAGGCCCGAAGCGGGCTGTGCCAGCACTTGAATGGACTGGTGGAGAAGCAGCGCAACGACAAAGCGCTGCAGACGCAATCGCGTGCGAAGGACCTTTCTCATGGGACCAGCACCCTGAAAGATGAATGCCCCCTGGCGCACTGCACTAGTAAGGTGTACGAGCCAGACGCGAGCCCATCCACGGGAATGCGAAGAGTGCTTGGCAGGCGCTCACTTCGCCAGGTTAAAACACTCTGCCCCAAGCAACTCACAAGCTCGATGCGCGCAGACCCTTCATCGCAAAGCACGGGCACAAATATTTCCGAGTTTTCTGCGACAAGGGCAGCGCGAGCTGGCGGACTTGTGCGTGATTCCGTTGTACGAGCCTCGCCTTCATGGAAGGGCAAGTCCACAAGCGCAGCTTTCTGCGCTTCTTCGGGAGCGGCGCACTCATTAGAAAGGACCAAGCCGCTCGGAGACCCGCAATTGCTTACACCGAGGCGAGCGATGAAATCGCTACCATTGGCAATGGTAACCGCAGGATCAATATCAATGAAGTCCGTGGCCACGATTTCGAGCTGTTGCCCAGCGGCCAGGTCAATCCCTACGTCCAATGTCACCTCCGTTCCACTAAGGTAATTATACTCACCAAAGGATGAAAGAACACCTACGGGGCTATCAATCGTGACAACACCAAGACATGGCACTCGACGGTAGTATCTAACGTAATCGACAGCCATTGTCACTGGAAAAGCAGAGACGTCATGTGTGGCACCAGCACCTTCAACGTCAAGTGCTATGTTCAGTGCAATCTCAAGTGCGTGGTCTGCAATAGGGCGGGCCTGCGGATAGTCGTTTAGTAAAAAGTAATATCCGGCGCTAGAATTGCAGCCAACATCTTGGCCAGTCGACAACACTTTCCACCTTGGGAGCACCCTCTTCACGCCGACATCGCTTCGCCACCAGGTAATCGTGTGTCTATCCCAGTATAGTCGGTAGGTAAGTGCATCCCAAGGATAGCCGCCCTCGAAGCATGCGCCACACTGCCGATGGACATCCGCGCAATGCGTGTTCACATGATTCGTCATCGCCCATTTGTTTGGGTTATTGCCTCTGTATTCAAAGATGTCGAGTTCGGTGCCCACACATGAAGCATTCTTTTCTCCATAAATCCAGAACGCAGGGAACGTACCATCGCAAGCATCGGCATCCGGATGTATGAAGCGGACTCTAGCCTCATACATTCCTTCATGGTACTTATAGTACGAGGTCATGCTGGCCGTTGTGTATTCAAAGTACCCGCTCTGCTCCCAAGGGTTCTGGTCAAAATCGAGGTAATCATAGTTGCCCGGCTGGTTCTTTACTTTTAATAGAGCTTCGCCATCGGCTACGGCAACGTTTTGGTGCTGATTGACCGCGAAACCTGTGTAATGCCCATAATTGTGTGTACGCCACTTACCATAGTCAAGGGCGTCGCCCTCAAACTCATCGCTGAAAACCAGGACAAAGGGTGTGTTGTCACAAAACGTCTCCGGTCGATAGACCGAGGATATCTCTAAGGCGGGAGGATCTGGGTCAAAAGGATTCCACGGATCCTCAGATATGCACCAAGTAGTATTCAAGCCGGGAGTGTTAATGCACGCGGGTAGAAGCGGGTCACTCCAGATGCAGTATGGCCAACCGACTTGTGCCATGCACATTGGAGCAAGAGACAGGAAAAGCAAAAAACACACAGAAAGTGCCTGCGCACTCTGGGGTGTACTAGACGCCGACCGACTCATTGTTTACCAATTGATAAGTTTCCGGCGCGTTCAGCCTCAAGAAGGCGCAATCGATCATTAACATCCAATAGATGTAGTGTCAGCTCCTCGATCTTCTCCAAGAGAAGCGCGTTCATGCTCAACACGTCGAGACCTTCTTCAACCATGCACTCTGCTGATGGTACACCAGGTAGATGTCCGTTCTCCTGGATATAACCCTTCAAATCGTCCATGCCAAGCAGCCGATAGCCGGGAGCGAACACATGGTCGGACCATTGCGACGTGTTTTTCAAAGCAACTCGTACCTTCTCTGTGAGTATACCACCTTCCACATACAGCTTATAGCCGTAGTTGGGCGTGTTGGTGCTCACTTCCCCGATGCTCACTTTACCATCCGTATGCACGACGAAGCTTGTTTCGGCAATGCTCACTTTGCCATCAGCGTGAACGACGAGGTTTGTTTCGGCAATGCTCACTTTGCCATCAGCGTGAACGACCAGGCTTGGCCCAGCCCGTAAGCCACCATCAGCTTGAAGCAGCAGTGGCGTTTCACCGCCAAGAGCAGTACCCGGACCATAAGTAACCCTCAAGCACTCCACATCATTCGCACTCAAACCGCGCGAGAACTGCCAGTGGTAGTCGTCGCCTTTGGTAAACCGTAGCCACCCGCCTTGGAGTTCGTTAATGTGGACACGGCATTGACCGGCGCCCAGTGTGTTCTCAATAAGGTCAAAGCCAACTCCAAGGCGTTGGATTATTCCAAGGTCGCCGTTCTGGGTCAGGTTCACGGTGAGGTTCAGGCAGGTCACGGCCTGGAAGGAGGCATCGGC
>CAZFBP010000261.1:3163-4584 GCA_964517255.1 uncultured Chryseobacterium sp. | reverse complement strand
GTGACCCCACCAGGAGTCGAACCTGGATCAAGAGTTTAGGAAACTCCTATTCTATCCATTGAACTATGGGGCCCGGTCCCGGAAGGCCTTGCGGGCTTCCGGGATGCCGCCCTCCTCTTGAAGGGCGGCCGCGAATGTAGGCGGGGAGGCGCGGCTCAATCCACGCGTTCCACCAGGCGCATGCGGCGGCTGAAGACCTCCGTGCCGTCGCGCAGCACCTTGAGGTGATAGCGGCCCTTGGGCTGGGCGCTGAAGTCGAGCACGCGCTGGAATTGGCGCACCGGCTCGCCCAAGGCCTCGGTCCAGACCACGGCGCCGCCTTCATCGCGCAATTCGAGGGTCACCATTGCGGGGTCATTCGCGAAATAGTCCAGGTTGGTGGCGCCCGTGGTGCGCGAAGGGAAGAGGCCGATGTCGGGCTTCGCATCGGGCTGCACGGTGGTGGCCGCGTTCACGCGGAACTGGTAGCCGATGCCGTTGCCGCAGTCGCTCTCGAAGCGCTTGAGCAGGCGGCCCTGCGCGTCGAGGAGGCGCAGGAAGCCGCGTCCGCCCTTGCCGTTGTACCAGTACTCGAGTCCATCGCCGGCCGTGTCAGACAGCTGCAGCACGTAGCTCGCGGACGGAAGGCGGATCGTGTCGGTGTAAAGCGTGTCCGGCTTCAAGCTGCCCAAGGGGCGAGAGAGGTAGGCGTGGCCGCGCGTGTTGGCGATGGCGAAGGCGTTGTGCTGCGGCTCGGCGTTGGTGCGCAACTGCACGATGAGCACGCTGTCCAGGACATCGGTCGCGGTGAAGGTGCTGCGCATCACGTTGTCGTGCTTCCACTTGTCCTTGCGGCCGCCGGGCTTGCTCACGGTGACGGTGAAGGTGTTCAGCCCCGGCTTCATGTCGAGGAGGTGCGGCAGCTGCACGGTGTCGCACTCGCCGAAGCGCACGCGCTTGCCGTGCACGTGACGCCGCTTGGGGAAGCCTTCGGTGCCGTACTCGATCAGCACCATGTCCATGGGGAAGCTGCCCATGTTGCGCACCACCACGCGCGGCTCATGCACCGCGGGGTTCAAGCGGGCGTGGCGCGGATCATCGTTGGGGATGAGGATGGCCTCGATGGCGACATCACTTTTAGCGCGCGGCCGCGCGAGCTGCACGGCGTAGGCAGCGATGTCGGTGCGCGCATCGCTGCTGTCGTGCGCGTAGGGCTCCATGTCGATGTCAATGGTGTGCTCATCCAATGGCCGCCCGCCGCTATTGATCGGCACCGTGAACACTTCTGCCTCCTGCAATTCGCCGGGGCACCAATTGGCACGGTCGAAGGTCCAGGTGCCGGCCTGCGGTGAAAGCGGATTGCCGGCGCACTCCTTCCACAAGGCCCTTCGATTCACCTCTTTGCCATCCACCTTCACGCTGCGCCACTTCGCGCAGAACTC
>CAZFBP010000261.1:0-3063 GCA_964517255.1 uncultured Chryseobacterium sp. | reverse complement strand
TTCGATTCACCTCTTTGCCATCCACCTTCACGCTGCGCCACTTCGCGCAGAACTCACCGCAGCCATCATCGGCATGCATGCCGTGACCGGTCTGCTGGATGCGCACGCGGAGCAGTTCGGCGCTGGGATCGGTCTGGATGGCGCGCAGCTTCAAATCCTCTTCGATGCCCCGCTCCTTGCTGCCGTACTTGAAGTGGCCGCGGTAGAGCTCGGTCACGGCCAGCACTTCGGCGGCGGGCGGACCGGAGATCAACTCCAATTCCGTGGTGAGCGCCCATCCCCTGTCCTCATTCGGCTCGTAGCCGCTGTGGATGTAGATCAGCTCCACGCTGTCGCGCAGCACGGGCATGAAGTCGGTGACATCGGCCTGCCAGCGCAATTGCCACTCTTTGGCGAAGGTGCCGCCGTAGGGCGTGAGCACGCGCGTCAATTCAACCGTGTCGGGGGCGCTGAGCGATCGCAGCAGCACGTGGTCGAGGTAGTCCCAGTCGGCGCAGCGCATGCCATCGGGGCAGCCGAGCGTGAGGTTGAGCAGAGCCTTGCGGATGGGCTGCTCCCTGGCGGGGAGCCGCAGCTTCACGGGATAGGCCCGCACGCCGCGCGCTGGATCGGTGACGATGGTGGCGCGGTCGTGGGCGCGGAAGCGGAGCGTGTCCTGCGAGGCGGCGCACAGGCCGAGCGTGAGGAACAGGATGGCGAAGGCGATGCGCATGGGCGGCGCAAGCTGCGCAGCGGGCACGGGCCGTGCAAATGCGGCAGGTACTTTCGGCGGCATGTGGAAGCGCTGCCGTACGCACGGGTTCATCGCGCTGGTGGCGCTGCTGTGCGCGCAGGGCTGGAACCGCTGGAACATCGCGGCGATGCAGGCGCATCCGTTCGCACGCTTCAATGTGCGCGATGGCCGCGCGCTACTGGCCACCGACGACGCCTCTTACTTGCAAAGCGTGGACAAGATGCTGGGCGCGCGCACCGACCTCGAGCACCCGCGCGTGCAAGGGCCGGTGCTCCGCGCACCGGGCTACGGGCTCCTGTACCTGCTGCCCCGACTCGTGCTCGACCCGCTGCCCGCCATCAGCGCGCTGCTGTGGATGCAATGCCTGCTCTTCGCGTTCGCGGTGGCGCTGCTTTGGGAAACGATGCTGCGCTTCAAGGTGGACGCATGGATCCGCTGGACCTGGATCAGGCTGCTGGCGGTGATGCCTACCTTCCATGGCTTCCTCTTCCACACGCTCTCGGAAGGCGTCACTCCATCGCTCTCGCTCATCCTGTTGTGCTGCACGCTGCTCGACGCAGCCTCCACGCGACGGCGCTGGTTGCTCGCGGGCCTGGCCGTGTGGTCGATGCTGATGTTCACGCGGCCCGCGCTGCTGTGGGCGGGCATCGCCTTGCTGCCGGGGCTTTTGCGCGTCGGGACCGCGCGCGCGGCGGGCCTCGCGGTGCTCGCGCTGGCCCCGATGCTCTCGTGGTGGGCGCTGAACTGCGTGCGCGCGAACGATCTGGTGGGCTTGCATCCCATCTACTGGGAAGGCGCTCCGGGCATCAACCGTCCGGTGCATGGGGCATTTTGGGATCTGGCGAAGAGCTGGGGCACGCGTGGCGATGATTTCCACGCGGCGATGGAGGCCGGCTACCAGGCGGCGATCCGTTGCGACACGGCTTCGCGCTACGCCGACGCATTCGTCGCATTGGCGCCCAAGAACCTGCTGTCCGCTCAAAGTGAAACGGAGACGCGGCAGGCCTTCAACCGTTGGCAGCGCTTCAATTGCGAGGAGCTCGCACCTGCGCTGACGAGCGAGCGCGGCACGATCGCCAGCACCACGCGCTCCGAGCAGCGGATCCTCTTTTCGCTCGAATCGATCACTGTCGAATGGCGCCGCGCGCACTGGCTTCATCACCATGCGATCGTCCCGTTCCGGGTCCTGAAGCAGATGATCGCGCACTCGAACCTCAACCTCTGGGTCTTCCAGCAGACCTGGCGCGGCAAGCCTGCGATGGAAGCGCTCCGATGGTTCTCCGCGATCCTCCACACGGCATTGCTCATCGCGGCAGCACTGGCCTTCCTGCTGCGCGTGCCCGCACCCGTGCGACTGCTCTCCTTCGGCTGCGCGGCCTACCTCTTCTACCTGGCCTACGTGCAGCGCGGCGTGGAAGAGCGCTACACCCTGCCGGTACTCTTCATCGGTGTGGTGTGCATGGCGTTCCTTTCCAGCCGCAGAGACGCAGAAGCGCAGAGAACCCAATAGCCGTGCGTGGAGTTCTTTTGCGGAACATCACCAAGCGCCTCGATGCGACCGTGAAACTTCATTCCTCCGCGACTCTGCGGCTCTGCGGCCAATCCCATTCCTGATCATGACCAAGTCACGCATGCAAGTCACCGCCGCTCCGCCCGAATGGCGCGAGGCGAAGGCCTACACCGACATCACCTACCGCAAGTGCAACGGCGTGGCGCGCATCGCCTTCAACCGGCCCGAGGTGCGCAACGCCTTCCGCCCGCACACGGTGAGCGAATTGCTCGACGCTTTCCACGACGCACAGGAGGACACCGAGGTCGGCGTGGTGCTCTTCAGCGCCGAAGGACCCAGCCCGAAGGATGGCGTGTGGAGCTTCTGCAGCGGCGGCGATCAGCGCGCGCGCGGCCACCAAGGCTATGTGGATGGCGCAGGCACTCCGCGACTGAACATACTGGAAGTGCAGCGCTTGATCCGCTTCATGCCAAAGGTGGTGATCGCGGTAGTGCCCGGCTGGTGCGTGGGCGGCGGCCACAGCTTGCACGTGGTGTGCGACCTCAGCCTCGCGAGCAAGGAGCACGCGGTGTTCAAGCAGACCGATGCCGATGTGACGAGCTTCGATGGCGGCTACGGCAGCGCCTACCTCGCCAAGATGGTAGGACAGAAACGCGCCCGTGAGATATTCTTCCTGGGCCGCGACATCAGCGCCGACCGCGCCTACGAGATGGGCATGGTGAATGCTTCCATCCCGCACGCCGAACTGGAGCGCACCGCCTGGCAATGGGCGCAGGAGATCCTCGCGAAATCGCCCACCGCGATCAAGATGCTGAAGTTC
>CAZFBP010000260.1:0-4599 GCA_964517255.1 uncultured Chryseobacterium sp. | reverse complement strand
AGCACCGATGGGCTCTACGCGCTGGGCACGCTGAATGGCGGCTTCCATTTCCTCACCGATACGAGCGTCCACTTCTTCACCACCTTCAATTCCGGTTTCTGGGACAACACGCAACGCGGAGTCCTGATCGACGAGGCCGACAACAAGCGTTGGTTGGCCTGTCCGGCAGGTGGGCTCGTGCTGCAGTTCGGCGATTGGTACGGCGGCACCTTCTTCCAGTACACAGCCATGAACTCCGATCTTCCATCGACCGCCTTGGTGGATGTGGCGCAAGGCGCGAGTAACTCCATTTGGCTGGCCACGCAGGTGGCAGGTATCACTCATCGTGATGCCGCCGGCAGCTACCAGACCTTCAACAGCGCCAACTCGGGCCTCCCGGTTGATGAGGCGCAATGCATCACCATCGCACCGGATGCGAGCGTCTGGACCGGGCTATTCGATGGTGGGGCCGCGCGATTCGACCCGGCCTTGACCGTGGAGCAGGCTCGTGAGACGCCGATGCTCCGGGTGGCACCCACGATCAATGGCGGCCATTTCCGGCTCCTGGGGTTCGAATCGTCAGGGCCCGCTGAATGGAAGGTTCGCGACGCGAGCGGACGCGTGGTCGCGGCGGGAGCATTTTCCGGAGCACGCGACCCTTGGGTAGGTCCTCTGGACCTGCGGCCAGGCAGCTACTTGGTTGAGTTGAGCGCTGCTGGGAAGTCAAGAATCGGCCGTTTCGTGGCCCATTGACCGCTCTGAGGAGCCGAGGTATCTTGCGCGGCCGCAATCAGAAATTCAAACCTAGCTCAAACGCATGAGGTCGAAGCTTCACCCCTTCATCGTGGCGGTATTGTTCCTCTTGGTCGGCTCGCAGCGAGCAGTCGCGCAGTGTTCCACCACGAATGCCACCACATGCGCCTGCCTCACCCCTGGGCAGACCAATTGCGACCTGCTCCCGGACATCCTGATCTCCTGGTACGCCCTGCAGAACTACGCGAGCGGACCCGATCAGTACGCCCAGAACGCCGCCAGCAACGCCGGTAGGCTCAGGGTGAGCGGCAGCACGCCCAATCAGGGCCGCGGACCCTTGGAGGTTCGTGGGGTGAACGCGGCGAATCAGCGCACCTTCATTTGCGGGCCGGACACCATTACTGTGAATAACCTGCCCAACGACAACAACGGCTTCACCTGCCCCAACGGCTACGAAGCGCGGCAGCGGCTCTACCAGCGCGTGTACCACAAGAATGGGAATGCCATGACGTACACCGAGGAGCTGCGGGGCACCATGACCTATCACCCCACGCACAATCACTACCATGTGGATGATTGGACCACGATGACGCTCCGCATTGAGCAGCCTGGCGTTTCGGACCCGAGGCTCTGGCCCGTGGTTACTACAGGCGCCAAGCTTGGCTTCTGCCTGATGGACCTGAGCACCTGCCCATCGAGCGCTGGCCATTGCCGCACCTCGCAGCTGTACAACCAAGGAACCGCATTGAACAGCTCCAGCAACTTCCCGAATTATGGCTTGGGCATCGGCTACAGTTGCTCGGAGAACTTCCAAGGCATCAGCGTGGGCAAGAACGACATCTACAGCGAGTCACTCGATGGCATGTGGATCAACATATTGCCCGGTGATCCGGGCCTTCCGGTTCTCTGCAACGGCAACTATTGGATCGTGGCCGAGGTGGATCCGCGCAACGCCTGGCGCGAGGAGAACGAGGACAACAACTACACGATGATCCCGATCACCATCAACTCGCAGAAGGCGGCGGGCAGCGGCGGATCGGGTAGCATCCTCACGGATAAGCGCGCGCTACTGGCACCGGGGCAGTCGATTGCTCTGACCGCCACCCCCGGATACAGCTACCTCTGGAGCAACGGAGCCACCACTCGCTCCATCACGGTGAGTGCACCAGGCACGTACTCCTGCTCGGTTACGGCTCCCTGCGGCTCCATCGCAACTCCGAGCATCACGGTATCGGCGCTGGCAGCGCCCGCCGAGCCGACTGGAACCGGAGCCACGGTGCTCGTGGGGAATACGGCCACCCTCTCGGCCACTGGTTCCAACGTGCGCTGGTACGATGCGCCTTCCGACGGGAACCTGGTAGGCACTGGCAGCCCGTTCATCACACCCATCATCAGCTCAACAACCAACTACTGGGCGGCTGCGGCCAACGTCTCTGCCGGGGCGTCGCTGAACGTCGGTAAGACCGATAACAGCGGCGGCGGCGGCTACTTCAACGGGAAGCAATGGCTCTACTTCGACGCGTACGAGCCATTCAAGCTCGTCTCCTTCAAGGTGTACGCGAACAGTGCTGGCAAGCGCCAGTTCGTTCTGCGCGACCAGCTCGGCAACCTGATCCAGGAGAAATTCGTGGAACTGCTGCCCGGTATGACGGAGGTGACCGTGAACTGGGATGTGCCGGCTGGCACTCAACATGCAATCACGGCCTTCGACGACAATAGCGATGTGTTCCAGGACCTCTACCGGAACAATGCTGGTGTCGCTTACCCCTATGCGATCGGCACGCTCGGTTCCATCACCGGATCCTCCGGCGGCGCCAGCGTGTATTACTTCCTCTATGACTGGCGCGTGACCACCAACGATGTAGTGGCCGAAAGCCCGCGCGTCATGGTCACGGCCACGGCCCATCAGGGCGTGAGCGCCGATGTGAAGGTGCTGCTCGATGGCCCTTACGATGCCGTTGGCGGGCTCATGGCCGATGCGCTCCGTGCGAACGGGCTGATCCCCGCCGCTGAGCCATTCACTGCCTTGGGCTTCACGCATGCCGCAGGCGGCGGCGGCGAGACGGCCACCCCTGCTTTCCTGCAGTCAGTCGGTGCCGACGCCCCTGTGGATTGGGTGCTGCTGGAGCTGCGCGACGTCGCGAACCCCGCGCAGGTCGTGGCCACACGTAGTGCCTTGGTGACCCGCAACGGCAACGTGGTCTCCGGGACGGGCGGCGTGGTGCGCTTCGCCATGCTCGACGGCAACTTCCGCCTGGCCGTGCGGCATAGGAATCACCATGCCTGCATGACTGCAGCGCCGGTGGCGCTCACCGAAGGCCAGACCACTGTGGATTTCCGCGCAGCCGCCACTGCCACCTACGGCACCGAGGCCCGCAAGGCCAACGGGAGCGTGATGACCCTCTGGTCCGGGAATGTGCAACCCGATGCATGGTTGAAGTACGTGGGCGAATCAAATGACCGCGACCCCATCCTCAGCGCTATCGGCGGCATGGTGCCCACCAACACCGTTCTCGGATACCTGCCTGCCGACGTCAATCTCGACGGGCAAGTGAAATACGTCGGCGAAGGCAATGACCGTGACCCGATTCTTTCGAACATTGGCGGCGCTGTTCCCACGAACGTGCGCACGGAGCAATTGCCGTGATTCGCCATCTTGCGTCCCGAACCCCGAAAGTGAACCCCAGCCCAACCAAAACCAACCGGACATGTTGAATCGATTCTCCTCCCGACTGCGTCGTGCTTTGGGAGTCCTGTGCATCGCCCTGCTCGGCGGCGCGCCCGCATTCGCCCAATTGCCCACCTCTGTTGACATCGACCTGGTTCCAGGCCCGATCGCCACGCAGTTGGATGTTCGACTCAGGGCCAACGGCAACTCCTTCGATCAGGTGTTCTCCGGACTCACCTTCACCATTCGCTGGGTGGATACTTCTCCCGCCACGCTGAATGCTGGAACATCGCCATGGTGCAGTGGAGCCGCCTTCCCGATAGCGCCATCGTCGATGGTCACGCCTGGCAATGGCTTCAAGTACCGCACCTACAACTCCATCGCTACCGTCGCGCTGAACGACGAGGACAATGGTGGTTGCGGTGCGAGCCTGCCAGTTGGCGTTTGGACCACTGTTCACCGGATCAACGTGAGTGGCAACACCGGCTGCGTGGAATTCCAGATCGTGAACGACACCTACACCGGTTCGAACAACCGGAATTTCTTCGTCTCACTCAATGGACAGCAAGGCTTGGCCGGAACCATCGAGCCGACCTCGGTGCTGAACGGAAATTGCGCCGTTGACTGCAATGGCGTGATCGGTGGCACCGCCCTTCCCGGCACACCGTGCGACGACAACAATGCCTGCACCATCAACGACGTGTACACGGGCACTGCTCCGAATTGCGGATGTGCGGGCACCCCGGACAACACCGATTCCGATGGCGACGGCGTCCCGAACTGCGCTGACAACTGCCCCAACACGCCCGGCCAGATCGGCTCGGCCTGCAACGACGGCAACGCCTGCACGGACAACGACGTGCTGAACGCGAGCTGCAACTGCGTGGGCACGCCCAACAACACCGATTCCGATGGCGACGGCGTCCCGAACTGCGCTGACAACTGCCCCAACACGCCCGGCCAGATCGGCTCGGCCTGCAACGATGGCAACGCCTGCACGATTGGCGACCTGATCAATGCGAGCTGCAACTGCGTGGGCACCCCGGACAACACCGACACCGATGGCGACGGCGTCCCGAACTGCGCTGACAACTGCCCCAACACGCCCGGCCAGATCGGCTCGGCCTGCAACGATGGCAACGCCTGCACGATTGGCGACCTGATCAATGCGAGCTGCAACTGCGTGGGCACCCCGGACA
>CAZFBP010000259.1:0-4603 GCA_964517255.1 uncultured Chryseobacterium sp. | reverse complement strand
GATCACGGCGTGAAGCGCACGCGCGTGATCCACCGCGCGTGCTGACCCGCGAGGGCCGGAAAGAAGGAAGGCCCTCGCGAGGGCCTTCCGGATGTCGTGGTGGCTCGTGCGCGCATCAATGCAGGCTGAGCTTCTTCTCCAGGTCCTCCAGGTAGCCGCGGAACTGCTTGTCGGTCTCCTGCAGGTTGTTCACCGTGCGGCAGGCGTGCAGCACCGTCGCGTGGTCCTTGCCGCCGCAGTGCGCGCCGATGTTCGCCAATGAGCTCTTGGTCATCTTCTTGGCGAAGTACATGGCGATCTGCCGCGCCTGCACCACTTCGCGCTTGCGGGTCTTGCTCTTCAGCAGCTCGATCGGCAGGTCGAAGTAGTCGCACACCACTTTCTGGATGTAGTCGATGCTCACCTCGCGCGCCGTGTTCTTCACGAACTTGTCGATCATCTGCTTGGCGAGCTCAAGGTTCACCGCCTTCTTGTTCAGTGAGCTCTGCGCGATCAGGCTGATCATGGCGCCTTCCAGTTCGCGGATGTTGGTGGTGATGCTGTACGCGAGGTACTCCACCACTTCCTTGGGCAGGTCGATGCCCTCGGCGTACATCTTCTTCTCCAGGATGGCGATGCGCGTCTCGAGGCCGGGGGCCTGGAGGTCGGCGCTGAGGCCCCACTTGAAGCGCGAGAGCAGGCGCTGCTCCATGCCGGCCATCTCCACGGGCGCCTTGTCGCTGGTGATCACCAGCTGCTTGCCGCTCTGGTGGAGGTGGTTGAAGACGTGGAAGAACACGTCCTGCGTCTTCTCCTTGCCGGCGAGGAACTGCACGTCGTCGATGATGAGCACGTCCATCATCTGGTAGAACTGCGTGAAGTCGCCCACGGTGTTGTTCTTCACCGCCTCAATGAACTGGTGGGTGAACTTCTCGGCCGGGACGTACAGGATGGTCTGGTCCGGGTGGTGCTTCTTGATCTCGATGCCGATGGCGTGCGCGAGGTGCGTCTTGCCCAGGCCGACACCGCCATAGATCAGCAACGGGTTGAAGGCGGTGCCGCCGGGCTTCTGCGCCACGGCGTAGCCGGCGCTGCGCGCCAACCGGTTGCAATCCCCCTCGATGAAATTGTCGAAGGAGTAATTGGCGTTGAGGTGGCTCTCGACCTTGATCTTGCGCAGGCCGGGGATCACGAACGGATTCTTGATCGGGCTGTTGGCCAGGTCGATGGGCACTGCCACGGGCGGGTTCTTCGTCTCGCGCGCGTGGCTGGTGGGAACCTTCACGGTGTACGGGTGCGCGCTCTGGAATCCGTTCTCCATGATGATGGAGTACTCCAGGCGGCCATCGGCGCCGAGCTCTTTGCGGATGATCTTCTTGAGCAGTCCGATGTAGTGCTCTTCCAGCCATTCATAGAAGAACTGCGAGGGTACCTGGATCGTCAGGACGCTGTCCGCGAGCTTCATGGCCTTGATCGGCTCGAACCAGGTCTTGAAGCTTTGCGGGTTCACATTGTCCCTGATCACCGCCAGGCAACGTTCCCAGGTCTTCTCGGGATCCTTCTTCATGGAAGTGTCTTCGTGGGTTGGGGCGTTGATGAGGATTGATCGATTCACTGGCGCGTAGCTGATCGGTGATGGTCAGTGGCGCAGGGAAGGGGGCAAATATGAATCGAAGAAAGTGAAAAAAAAACGTCGGCTTCTTCTTGGAGCAATGGAAAGATCACGCATGGGTGATCGTCTCCGATGGCTTGCTTGTGAATGTCGCGAGCATTGCTTATCGCGGCGCGGGGGGCCTCGTCCGTCCGTGCATCGGTTCCGATCATTTCAGCCGCTTCGCCATTCATGCCGTGAATGTAGTTCACCGCGCGCGCCATTCGCAACTGCGCGCGCTGCGGTTAATTTGCACGCATGTTCGTGCATGAGGTCCGGCTGCGCGCGCGCTATGCGGAGACCGACCAGATGGGGCAGATGTACTATGGCCGCTACGCCGAGCTTTTCGAGGTGGGCCGCGTGGAAGCGCTGCGGGCGCTCGGCTTCCCGTACAGCGAGCTCGAAGCGCGCGGGATACTTCTGCCCGTGAGCGACTTCAGCGTGCGCTACTTCAAGCCGGTGCGATACGATCAAGAAGTGACCATTCGCACAATGGTGATTGAGCCGATCACCGCGCGCATCCGCTTCCGCTACGAGGTGCTCGGTCTCTCGGGCGGGCGATTGACCGTTGCCGAGACCACGCTGGTGTTCGTGGACGCGGCCACCAAGCGCCCGTGCCGTGCGCCCGCCGACCTCGTGGCCGCGCTGGCCCCGCACTTCCATTGATCGCTCATGCGCCGATGATCAGCGCCATGGCGACCACCGCCATCGCGATGCCCGCCCACTGCGCCTTGCTCAGCGCCTCGCGCAGCGCCAGCAGGCCCAGCAAGGTGCTGAACAGGATCACGCCGATGTTCATCAAGGGGAACACGCTGCTGGTGCCGAAGCCGCTGCGCGCCAGGGCGGCCACAATGAAATAAAGGCTCGCGTAGTTCGTGACCCCCAGCACCAGGCCGCCGATGAGCGCGCGCGGATCCCGCAACGCGGTGAGCTGCCCGCGAGCGATCAGCACCAGCAGGCCGATGGCGCCGGCGACCATGAAGACGATCATGGGGAAGACCGCCTCGGTGCCCGGCTCGAGCAATTCGCGCTGCACGAGGTTCAGCGAGATGTCGATCGCGGCGTTGCCGAGGAAGAGCAGCACCGGCAGCAGCCACACCCTGCGCGCGCCCGGATTGCCGCGCGCGTACGATGCGACCGGAACCGCGACCAGCGCGAGCGCGATGCCCGCCCATCCCATCGCGCTGGGCCGCTCGCCAAGGAGGACCACCGTGAAGAGCACCGTGACCACCAGGCTCATCTTGCTCGCCACCGAAGTAGCCGCGATGCCCGCGCGCTGCGTGCTCAACGCGGTGAGGTGGAACAGGGCGATGAAGAGCGCGCCGAGCCCGGTGGCGGGCGCGAGCAGCGCGCTCGGGATCCCCGACCTCCACGGTTGCGTGATGAGCGCGCCGCAGAGCGCCGCCACGGAATAATTCACCACGATGGCGGGCACCACCGGCACCGAGCGCCGCTCGAAGACCTTGAAGAGGAAGAAGAGCAGCGCCATGCACAGCGCCGCCAGGCTCACCAAGGCCATGCGTCGTGCGGTTCGGGTTGAAGTGAAGTGTTCACAAGAAGGGCGATCCGATCGGTGCCATGCGCGTAGCCTCTGCTGCGATCGGCGGAGAGCATGGGCGCTGGCGTGCCTGAACCGAATGTCTTCGCCCCGGATATCACGCGCGCCTCATCCCAAAGGCCGAGTCTGATGAAGTGGCCGTGCAGCTCCGCACCGCCCTCCACGAGCAATGAGCGGATCGATCGCCGGTTCAGCTCCGATAGGATCGCTCTCAACGGTTCAGTGCCGGGATCGAGCACCACCTGTTCCGCCGTCACGCCAGCGCGCGCGTGGCCGGTGAAGAGCAGCGTTGGCATTGTGCCATCGAAGAGCTTCGAGACCGTCGGCACGATTCCGGCGCGGTCCAGCACCACGCGCAGCGGCGAGCGCCCTTCCACATGGCGCACGTCCAGGTGCGGGTCGTCGTTCACCACGGTACGGCTGCCCACCAGGATCGCCTGCTCCTCGCTGCGCCATCGGTGAACGAGCACATCGGTCGAAGCGGAGGTGATGCGCGCGCTTCGTCCGTGATCATCCAGGAAGCCATCCGCGCTCTGCGCCCACTTCAGCACGATGTACGGCCGCTGCCCGGTCACGCTGGTGAGGAAGCGTCGGTTCAACCACTTCGCTTCGTCCGCGAGAATGCCCTCGGTCACCATGATGCCGGCATGCTTCAGCCGCGCGATGCCCTGGCCATTCACTTCGGTGAACGGATCGCGATGCGCAACCACGACGCGCCTCACGCCGCGCTCGATCAACAGGTCAGCGCATGGCGGCGTGCGGCCATGATGCGCGCATGGCTCCATGTTCACGTAGAGGGTCGCATCGGCGGGTATGGCTTTCTCGCCGAGCGCGTCGAGGCAGGCGCGCTCGGCATGCGGTCCACCAGGCGCCTGATGCCATCCTTCGGCGATCAAGCGGTCATCATGAACCAGAACGGCGCCCACCATCGGGTTCGGAGCAGCGCCGCCCGCGCCGTTCCGGGCCAATCGCAGGCAGCGGTGCATCCAGAAGGCGTGGTCCATGAGCGCGGGTAAAGGTGTACGATTCCGCGTGTGCCCCTGCGCCCCCTCTACTTTTGCGCGCCATGGGCATCCGCGCAACGGATAACCGCGTGAGCTCCGTGCTCGCGCAGTACAAAGAGCAGCTCGCCGGGCAGTACGATGAGGGCGAGGCGCGCGCCATCGCCCGCGCGGTGTTCATGGAGAAGCTGGGTTGGGATGCCGCGCGGATGGAGCAGCGGAAGCTCGAGTCGCTGCACGAGTCGGACCTGCTGAAGCTCTACTTGCCCCTGAAGCGCCTGCGCGCCGGCGAGCCTCTTCAGCATATCCTCGGCCGGGTGCGCTTCCATGGGATGGAATTGTCGGTTGGCCCGGACGTCCTGATTCCGCGACCCGAGACTGAGCTTGACGTCGACGCCGCGATCGAGGAGCTGG
>CAZFBP010000258.1:0-4613 GCA_964517255.1 uncultured Chryseobacterium sp. | reverse complement strand
GCTCGGCGATGCCCACGTCGAAGGCGCGGTCGGGCATGGCCTTCATCATGATGTTCAATGAGCAGCCCGTGGGCATGGCGGGCGTCACCCCCACGATCTTCGGGTTCTTCTCGGCCAGTTCCACGATGCTGTGGCCGAACACGTCCTGGTACTTGGGCGGCTGCGGGCTCTTGGGCACCACCTTGATGATCTCGCCGGTGTGCTTGTTGAAGAGCCCTGGGGCATGCCACACCGTGGGGCTGCCCTCCTCGGCGGGGCCGTAGCCCTTGCCCTTCTTGGTGATCGTGTGCAGGATCTTCGGGCCAGGGATGTCGCGCAGGTCCTTCAGCACTTTCACGAGGTGGTCCACATCGTGGCCGTCCACCGGACCGAAGTAGCGGAAGTTGAGGCTCTCGAAGAGGTTGCTCTGCTTCAGCAGCGCGCTCTTCACGGCGCCTTCCACCTTCTGCACAATGGCTTGCGCATTCGGACCGAACTTGCTCAGCTTGCCCAGCGCTTTCCACACCTCGTCCTTCACCTTGTTGTAGGTGTGGCTAGTGGTGATATCGGTGAGGTACTCTTTCAGCGCTCCGACGTTGGGGTCGATGCTCATGCAGTTGTCGTTGAGCACGACGAGCATGTCGGTGCCAGCGCCGCCCGCGTGGTTCAGCGCTTCGAAGGCCTGGCCCGCGGTCATGGCGCCGTCGCCGATCACGGCCACCATCTGGCGGTCCTTCTCGCCCTGGAGCTTGCTGGCCACGGCCATGCCGAGCGCCCCGCCGATGCTGGTGCTGCTGTGCCCCACGCCGAAGGTGTCGAACTCGCTCTCGCTGCGCTTGGGGAAGCCGCTGAGGCCCTTGTAGATGCGGTTGGTGTGGAACACCTCGCGGCGGCCGGTGAGGATCTTGTGCCCGTAGGCCTGGTGCCCCACGTCCCAGACCAGCTGGTCGTAGGGCGTGTTGAACACGTAGTGCAGGGCCACGGTGAGCTCCACCACGCCGAGGCTGGCGCCGAAGTGCCCGCCCTTCACGCTCACCACGTCGATGATGAAATCGCGGAGCTCATTGCACACCTGCTGCAGCTGCTCTTCGGGGAGGGCGCGCAGGTGGGCGGGGAACTGGATGCGCTGCAGGAGCGGGTACGAGGCGGACTGGGGCATGCGGGCTTATTAACCAGCGGTGAACAAATGTAGTGGGGCCTTGGTTCGGGCCCCGCCGATCCGATCAACGGGACTAACCCGCTTTTCGCATCCCCCCCATGGCCGTTCTTGTAACCTGCCGGCCGAGCGCGGCATCGGTGAACACGCGGAGGCCCAGGTCAGGCCGATAGCCGTGGATCTCCTTCACGTCGATGGCGATGAGGAAGTCGATGATCTCGGTGTTGATGACCTGGCCCGGCACGAGCACCGGGAAGCCCGGCGGGTAAGGGATCACGAACGAGGCTGAGACCAGCTCATCGCCTTTCGCCAGGGCCTCGATCGCCTCTTGCAGCTTCACATGGCGGCAGCGCTCCTCCTTGTAGGCGAGGAAGTAGGCGGCGCGCAGGTCGCCGCCGGGCACGCCGGGCTGGCCCTGGAAGCTGCGGTGGAAATTGGTGAAGTGCGGCAGCGGGATCTTCTCCTCCTTCAAGTCGCGGAGCGTGTTGATGAGCGCGCGCTTGTCGTCGTGCTCCATGCCGGCGTTGCGCGCCTCCAATTCATCGGCGATGCTGAGCAGCACCTTGGTGAGGTAAGCGAGCGAGCCGCGCGTGGTGCCGATGTTGGTCATGAAGAGCACGCTGTTGCGGGAGGTCTTGTTGATCTGGATCTGGTGCTTGTCCATCAAGAACTTGTTCTTGAAGGTGTCGCCGTCGATGCCTGTCTTGCCGGTGTAGAGGTTGATCTTGGTGGGGTCCACGGCGAACTCGTCCTCGGCCCATGCGCGCTCGATGGCGTTCCAGCCGTGATCGCGCCGGTAGTAGCTGTTTAGGCCGCTCTGGCGGAATTCGGCGGGAACGAGCTCGCCGATGGTGATGATGTCGAACCACCGGCCGAGCTTGGGATGCTCGCGCACCGTGCGGCGCAACTGGAGGCCGAGCTCGATGGCCTTCTCGACCAGCTCGTGGCCCTCGAACTCCACCTGGCGGCGGCCCACATCCATGCTGGCGAGGATCTGGTAGTTGGCGCTGGTGCTGGTGTGCGTCATGTAGGCCTCGTCGAAGCTGGCCTCGCTCTTCTTCTCGAAATCCTCGTCCCAGACGTGGATCATGCTGCCCTGCCGCAAGCTGGTGAGCGTTTTGTGCGTGCTCTGCGTGGCGAAGACGCGGATGCGCACCTTGTCGGGGTCGGGCAGGCGCGGCTCCTCGCCCGCCTTCAAGCCCTTGACGTGCGCCTCGTACTCGGCGCGGTACTCGGGCGAGCGGTACTTGCGGGCGAGCTTCTGCGCCACGTGCATGGCGGTGCGCTGGCGCAGCACGTAGCTGAAGCGCGCGAAGGCCCACCAGGCCTCGTCCCAGAGGAAGACGATGTCGGGCTTGATGGCGAGCACCTCCTCCATGACGCGCTCCACGTTGTACACCACGCCATCGAAGGTGCTGTTGGTGAGCAGCAGCATCTTCACCTTATCGAGCCGCCCGCCGATCTTCAGCCTGAAGAGCTGCTTGCGGATGTGCCACAAGGGCACGGCGCCGTACATGCTGTACTTCTCCAGCGGGTAACTGTGCAGGTACACGGGGTAGGCGCCGCTGAGCACCATGCCGTAGTGGTGGCTCTTGTGGCAGTCGCGGTCGATGAGGACGATGTCGCCGGGCTCCACCAGCGCCTGCACCACGATCTTGTTGGTGGTGCTGGTGCCATTGGTGGCGAAATAGGTGCGCCTGGCGCCGAAGGCCCTTGCTGCGAGCTCCTGCGCTTTCTTGAGCGGACCGGTGGGCTGGAGCAGGGAATCGAGCCCGCCGGTGGTGGCGCTGGTCTCGGCGAGGAAGAGGTTGCGGCCGTAGAAGTCGCCGAAGTCCTGGATCCAGCGGCTCTTGAAGACGCTGTTGCCCCGGCTGATGGGCATGGCGTGGAAGACGCCCATGGGCTTGCGGCTGTAGTCCTTCAGCGCGGTGAAGAAGGGCGTCTGGAACTTCTCCATAGTGCCGCGCAGGATGGTGAGGTGCAGCTCGGTGAGGTCCTCGGTGCGGTAGAAGATGCGCTTGAAGGTGGCGAGCGTGCTGTCCTTCAGCCCATCCACCGGCGTATCGGTGACATAGTAGCGGTCCACTTCGGGGCGGAACCAGCGGCAGATGCGGCCCAGATAGGGGCCCATGTTGGCGCGGCCGATCTCGCCGGGATCGAGTTCTTCGATGGCGCGGGCGTATTCGCGCAGCGCTCCGTTGCGATTGGCGCTGGGGTAGGGCACGCCGAAGCGCACCACGACCGCCTGGATGTTGTGGTTGAAGAGCAGGGCGAGCAGGGCATCCTGCACGGTGCGCACCACCACGGTGTCGTACACGAACTCGTCGCTCTTGTCGCGCGCCTTCTTCAGCCTCTCCTTCAGCACGGCCTCCTCCACATCGTCGATGTCGTCCACGAAGAGGACCTCGAAGTAGTTGGGGCGCGGCTTCTCCGCTTCTTCGGCCAGGAGCTCATGGCGTCCGGCCTTCGGGTCGAGCATGGCCGCCGGATCGCTGCGGAAGGCGCCGCTGCTGAGGGTGCGCACCACGTGATTCACGGCCTGATGCAGGCTGTGGTGGTCGCCTGCGCGCAGCACTTCCTGCAGGTTACGCACGGTTTCGCGGCCGGGATAGGCCCAATAGAACTCGATGGCCAGCAGGTCCTTGAGGATGGCCCCCACTTCCTGCGGTGCGCCACGGCCCTCGTCGAGGTCCATGGCCGCGAGCTTCAGCTGGTCCCAGGTGTGGGAGCGGAGGCGAGCGGCGTTGTAATGCGAGCGGGTGGTGGTCTCTGAAGCGGTGGGCATCATGAACGGCGGTGCCCGGAAAGATAGGCGGGGGTCGATCAGCGCTTCTTTCTTGCCGCCTGCTTCCTCGAAGCCGCTTTCCTGGCCTTTGCCGGTTTCCGCCGGGCTCGTTTCGCCGAGGCTGTCGCCATTCTCGTGGTGGAAGCTGCGCGTGGCGGCCCTTCGTGCAGCGCCACCCGGTTGCCTTCGCTGTCGATGAACAGCGCGAATGACCCGGCGCTATCGTTGATCAGGGTCTTCGGCATGATGACACGGCCGCCGGAGAACTCAACCCGGCTGAGCACGCCATCGAGGTCGTTGCCGGCATTGAGGTAAACGAGGGTGCCGGTGTCGTTGGGAACGCATCCGGGGCCGAAGATGAGCGCGCCGCCGATGCCCTTGTTGGCGGGGAAGTAGGCCATGGCGAATTCACCGTTCACGCTCACCTCCATCTCCATATTGTAGATGGCGTTGTAGAACCGCGCTGCGCGATGGATGTCGTACGCCGGGATCTCGAACCAGCTGACGAAATCCTTCAGTTTGATGTGGTGGCGACCGGCAAGGCTTCCCATGGCTATTCGGTTTGCTCGCTTGGTGGGCGATAGGTGGTGATGATGTGCTTCGGCAATTCGTGGGCGCGGGTCTCGTCCTTCACCTCCAGCTCGGTGAGCTCCTGCACACGCGTGGGCTTGATGAGCGGGCCCAGGCTCTCCA
>CAZFBP010000257.1:0-4620 GCA_964517255.1 uncultured Chryseobacterium sp. | reverse complement strand
ACGCGGGTGAGCACTACGTGCGCCAGAGACACAGGACGCGCGCACGCATCGTTGGCCCCAACGGTCCGCAGGACTTAAGCGTGCAGATCGTGCATGATCACTGCAACAAGATGCCCATGCGCGATGTGCGTCTCTCCCGGGCCGAGACCTGGCCGCAGCAGCACCTGCATGCCATCCGCAGCGCTTACGGCAACGCGCCCTGGTTCATTCATTACATCGATGAGATCGAAGCCGTGCTGCTGGCGCGCCACGATCGGCTCATCGACCTGAACATGGCCACCCTGATGTTGGGACTGCAATGGCTGGGACTCACCCCTGCAATCACGGTGGAGGACGCATACGTGGAGGATGATCCCGCGACTCACCTGGACCTACGCTCTGCCCTGCACCCCAAGAAGCCCTTGCCACCGCATCTGCATGCGGGCGCATCGTATGCCCAGGTCTTCGAGCAACGCCATGGCTTCGTGCCCGGTTGCAGCGTCATCGACCTGGTGATGAACCTTGGCCCCGAAGCCCGAGGCTGGCTCCTTCGCGCGTGATCGGCATGCCCCGCAAGGCACGTCCACGGAAAAACCCTTTCTTCGCAGGCCATTTCGGCAACTTTCACCAACCCTAACCTCATGAAGACCTCGCTCCTGCTCTCGTTGGCCACCACCTTCCTACTCGCTGCCTGCGGCGGCGGTGGAGACATGACCCCCACCCAGGTGGCGGAGAAGTACCTCACCCACCTGAAGAAGATGGAATTCGACGATGCCAAGAAGTACGGCACCGAGAAGACCGGCGCCATGCTCGACCTGATGAGCGGCATGGCCAGCATGATGCCCAAGAGCGAGAGCACCGGATTCAAGATCCTGAGCGAAGCCATCGAAGGAGAGAAGGCCACCGTGACCTACCGCGGCGACGGCAGCGAGGCCGATGAGGTCGTGACCCTGGTGAAGCAGGACGGCAAGTGGCTGGTGGACATGTCCAAGGAAGAGGGCGCCGGCGATACGGGCACCGACATGAACATGGACATGGGCCTCGACTCGCTGATGGAGGATGCAGGCGACGCGATGGAAGAGGCAGGCGAAGTGATGGAGGAGGCCGCTCAGTAAGCAGGCACGCGATCTCACCGGCCCCGGCTGCATGGCTCGAAAGAGCCAGGCTGCCGGGGTCAGTGCTTCTGGTGATCCAGCACGATGCTGAAGCGCGCCGTATCGAGCAGTCGCGCGAAGCGGTAGCGGCCCACCTGGTCGCCGGTGGCCGTTGAATCAAAGACATCGATGCCGTACTCATCGCGCACGATGCGCCACACCAGCTCGGAGCAATAGATGCTCGTGGTGTCAACCAGGTCGAAGTCGTGGTCGAAGGGCACTTGACGACGCAGGTAGTTCTTGGCGCGCTGCGCGATGCGGCCACGGTGCTGCGTGGTGCGCAGGCGGCTCACCACCACGCTGCCGGGCTTGCTCTGCCCCACGAATGCCTGAAGCCGGTGCGCCTGCATGCCATCGAAATCGGAGAGGCTGCTGCTCACGGAGTGGATCACCCACAGCGCGCTGTCGTGCTCGGCGATAATGCCGCAATGCGACACGTCGTAGGGCTCGTCAAGAACCGATGAGATGAAGTCGCTCGCGATCCCCGACCCGCGGCGCAGGATGATGTCACCGGGCTCGAGCAGTTGCTGCTCTTCGTCCGTGAGCCGGTAGCTGATGGCACCTGCAGGTTCGTCCTCGGGCCACAGCAGCCATACGCCCATGCCCAGCACGCCCAGGCCCAGGAATCCGATCCGCCAACGGTTGCGCATGCGCTGGCAAAGGTGCGGTTCAGCGCTCCACGGCCGTTCTTGATGCGCATTGAGCGCGCGGAGCCTCGGGCGGCCCCCGTCCGCTCCTTTCTCTGATCGAGCCGTTGGCTGCAGGGTGACGCGCTGAGGGCCTGATGCCCGGGTACCTTCGGCCCATGCTCCGCCAATACCTCCTCGCATCGCTCGCCCTCATCGCAGTCCCTGCATTTGCCCAGCCGCGCGCCAATCCCGCCGGCCCGGATCAATTCATCTGCGGCAACGCGGCCACCATGCAGGCCGATCCGCTCGGCACCGGTGAGACCGGCGTATGGACCATTGTGCAGGGTACGGCCACCTTCGCCAACCAGAGCTCCCCCACCACATTGATCACTGGACTCAGCTCCGGCGAGAACGTGCTGCGCTGGACCATCTACCCGCCGGGCGCAGAGACCATCTCCGACCTCGTTTCGCTCTGGTGCCACAACCCCGCCATGCCCGATGCCAACGCGGGCCCTGACCAGACGGTGACGCTCTGGCCAGGCAGCACGCAACTCGCGGGCTCAGCGCCCATCGCCCCTGGCGCCTGCATCTGGATCGTGGTGGCGGGCAGCTGCACCCTTGCCGACCCAACCGATCCCAACACTACCATCAGCAACCTTAACGCAGGCACCATCGTGCTGGAATGGAGCTGCGACAACGGGCCCTGCGGCACCACCTCCGACTTCGTGAGCATCGATGTGGCGGTGGGCGTGGACGAGATCGCACCGCTTGTTGCCTCGCTCCGCTACGATGCCGTGCAACATGCGCTCGTGATCACCGGCACCAACGAAGCCATGGACCTGATGATCCTGGATGCGCAGGGCCGTCAAGTGCAAGCGATGCGCGCGCCCGGTGGCACGGGCCTTTGGAGACTGGATGCGCTGCCGAGCGGTGTGTACACGGTAGCCGCACGTGATCGTGACCAGCGCGCGCTGCGATTCGTGGTGAGCCGCTGACTAGCTGCTCCTACTTTCGGCCCATCGCCCGCGCTATAAATGCGGCGAACCAAGCATGGCCGAGAAGATCAACCACAATGTCTTCAAGAACGAGGTCGCGAAAGGCAGGAAGACCGCCACGAAGTTGAAGGCCGCCATGAACGGCAAGGCCAGCCCCGCGAAGGCAGCCGAAGGCGACAAGCCTGTCTTCGACTACATCGCCAGTTTGCCGCAGCCGCAGCGCGGCATCGCCGAACGCATCGATGCCTTGGCGGCGAAGACCTTGCCGGGCCTGCAACGTTCGGTGAAGTGGGGCATGGCGTACTACGGTGTGGATGGCGGCTGGTGCTTCGCCTCCGGAGCCTTCGTGGGCCATGTGAAAGTGATGTTCATCAAAGGCACGGACTTGAAGCCGGAACCTCCGGTGACGCCCGTGGCGATGGGCAAGGCTACGCGGGGTGTGGAGCTGAAATCTGTTAAGGATCTCGACGAGCGCCAGGTGGCGGCGTGGATGAAGCAAGCGGCGGCGATGCCGTTCGTGAGCGCGGCGAAGAAGAAGTGATGACGAAGTAGGCAGCGAAGAACTCATGCAAGTATTGAACGATAAGCGCGCGTTCCTACTTTGGGGACATGCCTGAAAGGATAGACCCCGCCGCCTTCGAGGAGGAGTTTGCTGATTTCTTGGATCGCGCATCGCGCTACGCTGAGGGCAAGCCCTTCAGGGGTTTCGATCATCCGTTAGTCGATCCATGGGAGAGCTACAAGAAAGAAGTGCATACCGATGCGAAGGCCAGATTGCTGTCTAAAATCTGGCGACCGGAGGACATTGTTTCGGGTTTAGTCCATAAGCGCGTGGACGATGCCTTGATGGCCGAAGTGGTGCATCGGGAACGAGTCATCAAGAACAATCTTGTCGATTGGCGGGCTAGGGATGACTACAAGAAGCATCCAAATGCTCAAGCGGTAGATCAGATCATCTACGACCTGTTCAAGGATAAACGAAAGCCTGGAGCCTGCTTTGATGATCTGCTTGCCTTCGATCTTCCTGTTGACTTCGTTTCCTACCTCTTCTTTCTGAAGAACCAGGACCAGTTCATGCCCATGCGGCCATCGGCTTTCGACCATGCCTTTGAACTCTTGGGTGTGGAGGGTTTCAAGTTGTCGGGTAATGCATCGTGGAACACCTACTTGGTCTTCATCGATCTGCTCAAGCAGATCAGAGCTTTGTTGCAAGAGCGATTGACTACTCCCGTTCATCTTATCGATGCGCACTCCTTCACATGGACCATCGGACACACGTTCCCGAAGTGGGATGCTGAGTTTGAAGAGGAAGACGAAGCTGAGGAGGATGAGACGACAACTCCCACCGCTTCAGCAACTCCAGTTGATCCGTCTGCGGAAGTATCAACGCCTACGAAGCCCGTTGAAGTCCAACCCGAATTTGAAGCGGAGCTCTTCCCCGAAGGCAAAGAGCGGTACATCATGCATAGGAAGGCGGAACGCAATTCTGCTTTGGTAGCGATAGCGAAGGCACAGTTCCTGGAGCGCGACCCGCACATGTGCTGTGCAGTGTGCGGCTATTCTTACTTCCTGACTTTCGGAGAAGCTGGAGCGGGGTACATCGAAGCACATCATACCGTTCCTGTCGCCACCATGCAGGCGGGGCATTTGAGCCGCGTGGAAGATCTTGCCATGGTGTGTTCCAACTGCCATGTCATGCTTCACCGCATCGACCCGTTGCCAACCGTCGAGGAACTCCGACAACGATTGCTGATTCAACGACAGAAACAATCCATCGACCGTGATTCGCATTTCGCGTTAGGGACAGCAGTGGAAAGCCCGGAGCCTTCTTAGGCGAGGACTTGCAACGAATGGCCCGACGGC
>CAZFBP010000256.1:0-4630 GCA_964517255.1 uncultured Chryseobacterium sp. | reverse complement strand
GAGGAAGCGTGGCTAGCACCATCAAGGGCTTGCGCACGGGCACGGCCTGCTCGGCGTTGCCGTATGATTTCTCCCCATCGGTGGCCACCACCATCACGCGCACGCTGCCCACGTAGTTGGTGATGGTGAATTCGTGGTTCGCCTTCTTCCCATTGTCCAGCTTGAAAGGCCCCACGAAGCGCACCACGGGCTTGAATCGGTTGGCGCGCGCCGCATCGCCCTTGCCGGCATCGTCGCTTCCGCCGAGGGCGAGCACGCGCTGCAATTGCCTGCCGTATGCGCCGATCACCTGGTCGTACAGGTCCCAGGTGCGCACGCCCAGCGCTTCCCGCGCATAGAAGTGGTTCCATGGGTCGGGGGTCTTGAAGCGCGTGAGGTCGAGCAGCCCTTCATCCACGATGGCGAGGGTGTAAGTCATGCCACGGCCGCTCTTCTCGCTCACGCCCACATTGAACTTCACGTCGGTCTTGATCTCCTTGGGCGCAGTGATCAGCGGTTGCAGGTGCGTCTGCGCATCCTCGACGAGGAGGGGGATCACGCCGTAGAGCCGCATGGGCAGGTCGTTGCCCTTGCCGCCATCCTGCTCCGGACGCGTGAGCTCCTGAGGTTGAATGAGCATCACGTGCGCGTACACGTTGGGCGCCATGTCGGCGGTGATGGGGAAGGAGTGGCGCGTCTCCTTGTCCTTCAGGTCCACCCACACGGCATCGAGCACGCGGCTGCCGGTCTCGAGGCTCACCAGTGAACGGCCGGTGCCGCCGCTGGGGATGATGAGCGTGCAGTTGTCGCCCACGTGGTACTTCTCCTTGTCGGCATTGAAGCTGAGCACGGCGGCCTGGTCGGGATCCTGCCTACGGCTGCGGCCTTCCCAGCCGGGCCAATCCATGTACACCTGCACGGCGCTGCTGTGGCCGCTGGCGGGATCGGTGATGCGCACGGCGAAGCGGCCCCATTGCGGGCGCTTGATCTGCAGCTTGAAGACGGCCTTACCCTTGGCATCGGTGGTGATCTCCTTCTCCTGTTGCAGTTCCACGCTGGGCGAACTGATGTAGCTGGCCGACCCGCTGATGCTGCCATCCCACCACCAGTTGTAATTCAGCTTGTACACCTGGGCCTTCAGGCTGCGCCCGGCGATGGGCCTGCCCTTGGGGTCCACGCTGGCCAGCGCGAATTGGTAAGTGGTATCCGTGGTGTACGTGCCCCATGCGCTGCGCAGCTCCGGCGTGCGGATGCCCACGTAGCTCGTGTAGGGGTAGTAGGGCACGCTCACGTGGTCCATGCTGGCGTCGCCGCCGGCCTCGAACACGCGTGTCACGATGTTCGTGTTCACCGCGGCGGGCGCGCTGCGGCCCATGTGCAGGTCCAGGTCGAACTGCGCCTCGCCTTTCTCATCGAGCGTGCCGTCGAAGGCGACCTGCTCCTCATCCGGCACCCAGGTCTGCAGGTCGTTGAACTGGTACGTGTCGAAGCCCTTGAATTCCGGCCAGCCCTCGGTCATGGTCACGGTCACGCGGCTCTTCAGGTTGCGTGCCGGCGCGCCGTGCAGCCAATGCGACCGCAGCTTGATCGTGCCGCTGCCGTCGGCGCTCAGCCGTTGTCCATCGGTGCCGCTGGGCCCGTCGGGGAAATCGAGGAGCACCTTCAGCCGGTTGGGCTTCACCGTTTCGATGCGCAAACTCTTGTGGAAGGCGGTGCCGCCCACGCGCACCAGGGCGTTCCAGTAGCCGGTGGGCGCATCGGGCGAGGTGGCACAGCGGAAGCTGTACACGCCATCCACATGGGTGGTGCGCACGTGCTTCTGGTCCAGGCGGCCGCGCGGATCGCTGATCTCCAGCACCACCGGATGGTCCTTCGGCAGTGTGCGCTGCAGGTCCTGCAGCATGAAGCTCAGGTAGAGCGAATCGCCGGGGCGCCACACGCCGCGCTCGCCGTAGAGGAAGCCCTTCAGCCCTTTCTCGATGGCCTCGCCCTGCACGTCGTAGCTGCTCACGCTCAGCGATGCGCCGTCGTCGAGCTTGAGGTAGCCGCGCTGCGCGCCCTTGGTGGCCATCAGCAGGAACGGCTTGTGCTTGGAGGCGGGCATGGTCGCGAGGCCCTCGCCATCAGTGACCACCTGACCCATGCTCTTGCGCTGGAAGTCGAGCACGTCGAGCTTCACGCCGCTCAGCGGCTTGGCGGTGCGCAGGTCGCTCACCGCGATCAGCATGCTGCCGTCGTTGCCGGCCTTGGCGATCAGGCCGATGTCGCTGGCCAGGATGTTGCGCGCCACGCTCGTGTTGCGGAAGAAGTAGCTGGTCTTGCAGGGATCCTCGCGCTCCTGGTAGTTGTAGCCCTCGTCGTAGTCGTAATAGTCGTACTCGTCGTAGTACCAGTAGTCCTGCTGGTAGTCGTAGGCGGCCTGCTCCTCGTCCCAGCTCTTCTCGCGCGGAGGCTCCACGGGCTCGGCATCCGCGCAGGGGTACACGCTCTGGTGGCGGCCGAAGGAGAGTTCCACGCGGTACACGGCGCCGGGCTCGGTCTTGATGTGGTCGGCGAGATCGAGGTAGTAGGTGTTCCAGCGGCCCAGGTCGGGGCTGTCGGCGGTCTTCAGGCTGATGGTCTTGCGCGAGACCAGGCGACCTACGCGCGCCAGTTCACGGTTGCCATCGAGCGCGTTCACTTGCAGGAACTGGCTCACGTTGCTCTCGTGCACCTTGATCACGCGCACATCCACCGCTTTCAGGTTCACGGCCTGGAAGGGGAGGAGGAGGCCATCGGTGCTGGGCAGGATGGTGCCCTTGCCGGTGAAGCGCACGGCGGGCTTCAGTTCCTCGAACTCCAGCTCCACGGTGATGTCCTTGCCGAGCGCTTTGCCGTTCACGTTGCGCAGGCCCGCGCTCACGTAGCCGTCCTGCTTGCCGCTGAGGCGGCTGCCGGGATAGAGCACCAGCTTGTTGCCGTCGTGCGCGATGCGCAGGTTGTCCACGCCGGCGATGCCCACGAGGCCGCGCACGTCCTGGACGGGGTCCAGCGGATCGCTGAAGAGGAGCGTGGCGTATTGCTCACCATCGCTGAAGGTGGTGGCGCTGATCAGCGCGAGGTCGCCGATGGCGGGCACGTCGAAGGGCAGGGTGGCGGCGTCGGCGCTGCCGATGCCCTTGCCGTTCCAGCTGATGTCCACGCGCGAGGCCGCATCGCCGCGCTTCACGCTATCCACCGTGAAGCGGTGGTAGCGGCCGTTGGGCTCATGCTCCCAGGTGAGCGGCAGATCGCGGCCTTCTTGCTTCGCGGTGAAGCAGCCTTCGAGGTCCTGGCCGGTGGCATCGTCGCTGGTGTACACGCTGGCAATGAGCCGCTGCCACTTCAGGTCGGTGGCGCTCAGCGACTGCATCTCGTTCACGCGTGCATCGATGCCTTGCTTGAAGGTGCTCACCTCGAAGCGGAAGTCCTCCAATCCCTTGGGCACCTCGATCAGGTCGCCGAGCCTGAAGCGCACCGCGTAGGTCTTGTCCTGCTGCAGCCGCTCATCGGGCACGAAGGCCAGGGTGAGCTCATCGTGCATCTGCACCGTGCCCTTCACGGAAGGCGAGAGGTCGAAGAGCTTCTGCAGGGCCGTGGCTGAGCTATCGCGCCAGCGCTGGCCCGATGCGATGCGCACGATGATGGGCGCGCGCGCGCTGATGTGCCCTGCCGTGAAGGCGGGGATGTAGGGCATGAAGGCGGCATCGGGCTTGGCGCCCTTCTCGTTGTTGCGGCAGGCGGAAAGCACGAAAGCGCACAGCACGGCGAGGCCGAGCGCACGCGAAAGGCGAGGCAGAGGAGGCATGGTTCGGGATGTGGGTGGTGAAAGTAGCGGTGCGGGTTCCAGGGCGCACGCGCGTTCCGGGCGGAGCAACGGAGCGCGCGAGCGGGCTATTGCAATACGCCGAAGAAATAGGCCGGGGGGTGACGCTGGGAGGGGTGCGGACCGGAACCCCTCGCCTGGAACCCCGAGCCGTGCTTAACTTTAGCAAAGAATCGACCCGGCATGGACTTCCACGGTCTGCCATTCGACAAGCTCCTTAATTTTCTCGAGCGGGTGACGCCCAAGTTGGTGCGCGTGTACTGCGAGGATGTGCGCCATCAGCGGCGGAAGCGGCGGCAGTGGACCTATGACGGTCTGCGCGAGACCATACAGGAGAAGAGGCGGGTCATGATCCAGCTGGGCCGCTACGAGGAACTCGCCGAGGTGGATCAGAGCGAGAAGCTGCTGAACGAGTACCAGGCCGCGCTGGACGCCACCAAGCGAGAGACCACGGCTGAGAAGCAGGCGCGCCTGCTGGCCGGGGAGCACTACGAGGAACTGGCCCGCCTGCTGAAGCGCAAGAAGCGGGCGCCACGCAAGTAGGGGAAGGCGGAGGGCCTGCTTGGAAGCGCGATGGGTGCACACCCTCCGACAGCGACTCCGAAGCGATACCGGCGCGATCGGCACGGAGCAGGGTCAGCTGCGGAAGACCTTGCGCAGGGGAAGGTTTGCCATGGAGTACGGCTTACTCGACATACAGTATGCTATTAGCGCGCGATGGCTTCACACAGCGCCTGCAAGCTCCACGGCGTAGAGCCCTTCGCCTACCTGCGCGATGTGATCGCCCGCATCAGCGAGCACAAGGCC
>CAZFBP010000255.1:0-4631 GCA_964517255.1 uncultured Chryseobacterium sp. | reverse complement strand
CCCGTGCATCTTCAGGTAGAGGTCGAAGGTGATCGGCCCTTCCTGGTCGGCCTTGAAGTTGGTGTGCCAGTAGTTGTTGAGGGCGTAGAGGTAAATGGTGCTGCTCGAATGCGCTTCAGTCCGCCAAGCCTTGTACAGCTCCGGGTTCGTGCCGCGACCGGGGTTCACCTTGCGCTCGTCCACCATCTCGCCCACTTCCCAGATGGCGCCTTGCGGGCAGACGATGGTGACGCCCATGCTGTCGTTGCTCACGTCGATCCAGCGCTGGGCGCAGAAGAAATCGTTGTTGCTGCCGGGGATGCGGCCGCTCTCGGGCGTCACGCAGGTATCGCCGATGCCGATGCGGACGGTGGCGTTGGGGATGTTGAAGGGGAGGGCGAGGTGGAGGGATTCTTTGTCGCGTACGCTTGACTTGCTAAGGTTGAACCTCAGTTGTACAAGGTCTTTCTGAATCCAAGCACGATACTCAAACCATCGGGTCCATGAACTGCTGTCCTGCCCGACGATATGCATCATATACGGCCCAGTCGAAATTGTGTCCTTGAGCACAATCTGGTTTTCTGATTCATCAACTACATCAGTTCCGTTGCGATAAACCAGCGAGTGTATAGGTACCCACTCAGGGATCGCCATTATCCTTTTGCTCTTCCTGTACTGACCGTCTTGCTTCACGCCAATTGGCTGTTCCGGATAACTGCCATGCCTTCGTCGATTGCGGTGGTATGGTCATTGGTGCGTACGATAGCCCACCTTGGACTTCTCGCTGAACCATTTGACTGCTTCCGTTTTCATCGTGAATCGCCTTTACTAGGAAGCGATTGCCAGTTTCAATTTCTATGGAGTCGCATAGCGCAACAAGCGACGAAAGCTCCCATGGAAGTGTATTCAGCGCGCTTAGATCAGCTGAACAGTCATGCCAAGGGGTCATACGCCCCTCGATCAGATCCACATACCACCCCGCACTATCCGCGAAGGCCTTCTTCACCCGCCATTGGTCGGTGGTGAAGTGCGCATCCGGATCGCTGATGCTGCACCACGCGCCCCAGGTGTGCTCATGCCACATGACGATGCTGCGCTTGGCGCGGTAGAGCAGCTGCGGGTCGATGGGCTTGCCGAGGATCTTGGCCGCTTCGATCAAGTTGGAAAGCCGCGCGCTGAGCATCCGCACCTCGCCTTCCTCCTTCGCGGTGCTATAGGCGCCGTCCTCCCAATAAGTCGTGAAGTCACCGCTCCAGGTGGGGATCTGGTTGCCGTACTTCGTTTCGAACTGCTGTATCATCGTGCCCGCGTTGGCGATGATCAAGCGGGGTGAGGCGTACTTCTCGTTCCACTCGCGTACGAAGTCGCTGAGGGTGCTGTCCACCGGGCCGTTGTCGCTCACGATGTTGTAGCGCCACTGCACCATGTCGTAGGGATAGCCTTTGGCGGCGAGATCGTTCATGTAGGCGGCGATCTTCCGCGTGCCGCGTTCCTTGATTGCACCGGCCGTGTAGCCGTGCCAGCCGCCGTAGCCTTGGCCGGCGGTCCACACAAGGATGCTGTCGCGACCGGTCGTTCCCTTCCACCAGTAGGGCTTGTCGCCTTGCTCGCGCAGGGTGCTGCCGATGCGGTCGCCGCCGTCGGGCATGTCGGGGATGTAGTTCGGCCCCTGGCTCAGGTGGCGGATGCCGTGCGCGGCGTAGGCGTCCGCCATGCTCCAGCTCATGCCGGGCACGTCGGTCTGCATGGCCATGGTGATCGGCAGGCCGTACCACGCGCGCAGCGAATCGGCGTACTCCACGATCCAGTGCATCTCCTCGGGCGTGCAAAGGCCGGTAAGGATGTTCGCGTAGTTCGCGCTGAGGGCGATGCTGCCCGCCTTTACCGCCCGGATGAAGCGCTGCTTGTCCACCTCGCTGGCGATACCCAGGAAATTCTCCACGGCCCACAGGCTCTCCACGTTCCACACGAAGCGGCTGTCCTCCGGATAGTCCTTCGTGCGGTCGATCAGCTCCAGCGCCTTCCAGATGTTGTTGTTCTGGATCTTCTCCACCTCGGCCTGCAGGTGGCTGTAGCCGATGTCGGTGTGGCTGTGGTGGACCAAATACACATTGCGATGGATGACAGGTTGTATCGTCATCAACGTGTCGATGCCGGCCGCACCGTCGATGTCCGCAACCACGTGCACCTTCGCTGGCCCGGTCACTTCCCCAAGGAAAACTTCCACGGTCTGCAACCCATTGGCGATGTTGAAGACCGCAGGTACAGGATCATCGTTGGTCCAGACGCGCATCTTCGCCGGCTTCCCGAAGTGCATCACGGTGAACAGCAAAGGATGGAAGTCCTTCTTGCCCTTTGATCGGATGAACGGAAGCGCTTCGACCTCCACCTTCTCTTCGAAGCTGTACCGGAAGGTCATGAACCAATCGGGGCTGTCCTGCGCGTGGCCCACCACTTTCAGCCTCACGGGTTGGCCGAGGGTAACGTACTGCCGAGGAACCCGCAGGTGAGCAAAGCCATGCGCATCGCCGTGGCGGTCCATCTTGGAATACTCGAAGACGAGCTTGGTGCTATCCGCTGCTGCGGCCGTCCACGAACCCGGCTTCGTGCTGTGGTGCGTGGTGAAGGTGAGCGCCTTCTCATCCCCAATGAACAGGTCGAAGCTCCGGTCGCCCCCGCTGGTCGTGCTGTTGTGCGCTGCGAGCCAACTGAAGTAGTAGAACGATGGGATGTCGGATTGGAGCCCGATGACCGGTGCGGTCTCCCAAGCGATGGCCTTCTTCCCATCGGTGCAACGGGTGAGCAACGCGGTGGTGGCATGCTCGGGGTACACGCTGAAGTAGGAGAGGACCTCGCCTTCGATGTCCTTCGCGTAGCCGTTGATCACATATTGCTTGCCGAAGACGGGCAGGTCCACCTGGGCGGAGGCCGCGCTGGCCATGAGCAGGAAGGCGAGGAAGCAGAGTCGCATGCTCAAAGATGGGGAAGAGAGTTGCCGCAGAGGCGCAAAGGCGCAGAGAAGAATGCCAGATGGGCGAGCCGAACTCTCACCCGCCGATGAACTCGATCAATGCCCGCAAGCGTATGTCCTTGCTCGATCCGCCGATCATGATCCGGAACATCCCCGGCTCGGTCACCTCCTCCATATCTGCGTTCGGGAAGGCGAACATCGAAGCGTGCAGCTTGAAGGTGACGGTCTTAGCCTCACCGGGTCGCAGGGCCACGCGCTGGAAACCCTTCAGTTCCTTCACCGGCCGTGCGATGCTGGCGACTTCATCGTGCGCGTAGAGCTGCACCACTTCCTCGCCGGCCACCGCGCTCGTGTTCTTCAGCGTGAAGGAGAGCAGTACGGTGCCCCCTGAATTGAACGACGACCGGCTCAACTTCAATTCGCTGTACGCGAAGCTCGAATAGCTCAATCCGTAACCGAACGGGAATAGCGGCTGGCCGGTGCCGTCCACGTAATCATCGCCGCGACCGGTAGGGTAGTGGTTGTACACCAACGGTAGCTGGCCCTCGTTGCGCGGGAAGGTGATGGGCAACTTGCCGCTGGGATTACGATTGCCCAGCAACAGGTCGGCGATGGCGAGGCCGCCCGCCTCACCGGGATACCAGGCCAAGAGCACGGCGTCCACGTCATCGATCCAGTTGTCCATGGTGATGGCGCTGCCACCCACCAGGACGACGACCACGGGCTTCCCGAGCGTCGCTGCGTGCTTGATCAATTCCTCCTGACGGCCGGGAAGCTTCAAGCTGCTGCGATCGCGGAACTCGCCTTCTTCGATGGTCGCCACCACGAGCACCGCATCGCATCGCTGCGCGAGTTCTTTGTTGTCTCGCTTGCTCTGCTCGACCAGGTCGTGATCGATTTTCTCATCGTACACGAGCTTGAAGCGCGCGTTGCCGGAGGCTTCCCGGTATTCGATGCGCAACGCATGGGGCTTCCCCTCTGTGAAGGTGTACGGCACCAGCGTGGTATTGAAGCTCTGATCGTTCCACCGATCGATCAGCAGCGAATCGTTCAGCCAGAGGCGGTATCCGTCGTTGCCTTCGACACCGATGCTCCAAGTACCGCTGGCGTCGGGCACGATCACGCCTTCCCATTTCACGGCGAAATGGTCGAAGGCCACGCGCGGGTCGGGGCCGAAGAGTGTCCACTGGAAATCGATGCGCTCATCGATGCGCGTGAGGGCGGGCGGTCTGGTCAGGTCGGTGCCGTCGTAGTAATCGCCACGCAGCCCAGGCTTCAGCTCCTGGCCCTCCTTGTGGAACAGCGTTGACGCAGGGACCGGCTCATAGCGTACCTCAACGCGCGGGAAGTGTCCACCCGCCTGAAGCTCCGTGCGACCTTTCAAGCGATCCCATAGCCCGGCCCAGATCGAGACCGGCTCGTTGCCCGGACCGCTGTATCCACCGAGGAGCACTTCGTCTGCCTCATCGCCGATCACGAGGATCTTCTTCCAGGATGGATCGAGTGGCAGCGCGCTGTTCTCGTTCTTCAGCAGCACCGCCCCCTTCGCGGCCATCTCATAGGCCAGTTCGCGGTGCGCTTTCAGATCGAGCGCGTTCAGCAACGAGTCGCTCATGTACTGCTCATCGAATAAGCCTAGCTCGAACTTCATCCGCAGCACCCTCGTCACTGCGCTGTCGAT
>CAZFBP010000254.1:0-4705 GCA_964517255.1 uncultured Chryseobacterium sp. | reverse complement strand
GCTGCTCGGCCAGCACCATGGCCTCGCGGTAGCCGATGATCTTCTTGCCGTCCTGCTTCAGGGCGGGCAGCTCGCGGCTGCGTGCCCCGGTGGCGATGATGATGTGCTTGCCTTCCACCACGCTCTTCTTCCCGTCGGCAGAGCCTGCCCCGGTCCCCGAACCGGGGGTCACTTCGATCTTGCGGCCGGGCAGCAGCTTGCCAGTGCCCATCACCACGTCGATCTTGTTCTTCTTCATAAGGAACTGAACGCCCTTGCTCATGCCATCGGCCACGCCGCGGCTGCGGGCCACAATGGCCTTCATATCGGGCTTGCCCTCGCCTACGCTGATGCCGTAATCCTTCGCGTGGTTGATGTACTCGAACACCTGCGCGCTCTTCAGCAGCGCCTTGGTGGGGATGCAGCCCCAGTTGAGGCAGATGCCGCCGAGCGCTTCGCGCTCCACGACCGCCGTTTTCAATCCGAGTTGGCTGGCGCGGATGGCGGCCACATAGCCGCCAGGGCCGCTGCCGAGGACAATGACGTCGTAACTCATGTGCTGTAAGGATAGCGGCTAGTTGCCGGGCGGCGAAGGTATGCGCGTGATTCCAAGGGACTAAAAGCGAAGAGCCGGGCCATGCCCGGCTCTCGTGCCCGCATCGCGGCAATGATCACAGATTCCCTCCCAGGAGCATGCCGCCCATGCCCAGCGCGAAGACCAGGATGAGATAGAGCACGATTCCAACAAGACCAACGAAGAAGCCGATCTTGGTCCATTTGCCGGCGGCTTTGCTCGCCGTTTCAGCTCCAGCCATATCGCCCGCGTCGAACTTGGAGTTCACACTCGATGCATTCACGATGCCGATGATTCCGAAGGGAAGGCAGCAGAACAAGGTCACGAGGATGGACTCTACGAGCCAGTTCTTCGGGCGGGTACCGGTTGTCATGGGGTTTGGTTTCCGGCAATGATATTGGACGGCTGCCAAATACCAAAGTCAAGTTCTCCACACTTCAGGCCGATTGGTCAATTCTCCTTCCTCGTCCGCTCCTGATCCACGGGGAAGGTGATGGGCTCCATGCTGAAGGGGCTTTTGGCGGTCTCGGTGAAGGCATCGTTCCACAGCACGGTGAGCTCGGCGAACTGCATGTCCACGATCTTGCCGGGGATCACGGCCACCACCTTGAAGTTGTCGGTGCCGCCGGGGTCCAGGAGCACGGGCTTCGATTTACTCTTCTCGTTGGCGAAGACCTGCCCGGCGGGGATGCGCACGCCGATGCGGCTGGGATCCACCACGCCCACGGCGCTGCCCGTGTACTGCACGGTGAAATTCGCCGTGGTCTTGTCGGTCTCCTTGACAAGGTCCTTCAGGTTCACGCTGTAGGGGCCGTCGCTCACGGAATTCTGCGCGGCGGGCAGCTTGAAGTCGTCCATCGCGGTGGTTCGCCCTTTCCCCGGGGCCGATTGGATGCCGTCGGCGAAGTCGAGCACGGGCGCCTCGTGCTGGTAGCTGGCCGCGCCGGTGGCGTCGAGCACCTTGGAAGCATCATCGAATGGCCGCACCACGAAGGGCTTCTCCTTGAAGGAGGCCAGGGCATCGCCCATGCGCAGCTTGAAGCGGCTCGGATCAACGAATAGGTAGTCGCCGGTCTTGTTGATCACCTTGAGCTTGAACTTGAGCAGGGTGAGCTCGCCGACAGCATCGGAGATCTCGATGGTGACGCCGCCCGTGCGCCCACTCACCGGCGCGTAGAAGAAACGGTGCTTGGCTTTGTACGGTTTGTCCTGCGCGTTGACGGTGAGGCAGAGCGCGGTGAGCGCTGCAAGGAGGAAGAATGTCCGCATGGGGGTCGGGTTGTTTGTGTGCGGCGCGCGCCTGCGAAAGACCGTGCCAGCGCCGCAAGGTACCGAAGCGCTCCGAGCCTCATACTGCCACGCTGTGCTCGCGCAGGGCTTCATTCAAGGAGGTCTTCTTGTCCGTGCTCTCCTTGCGCTGGCCGATGATGAGCGCGCAGGGCACGCCGTACGCGCCGGCCGCGAAGGTCTTCGGCACGGTTCCGGGGATCACCACGCTGCGCGGCGGCACCACGCCTTTCATCTCCCTTGGTTCCGAACCGGTCACATCAATGATGCGCGTGCTGGCCGTGAGCACCACATTGGCGCCGAGCACCGCTTCGCTGCATACGCGCACGCCCTCCACCACGATGGCGCGCGAACCGATGAAGCAGCCGTCCTCGATGATCACCGGAGCGGCCTGCACCGGCTCCAGCACCCCGCCGATGCCGACGCCGCCACTCAGGTGCACGTGCTTGCCGATCTGCGCGCAACTGCCCACCGTGGCCCAGGTGTCCACCATGGTGCCCTCATCCACATAGGCGCCGATGTTCACGTAGCTCGGCATCAGGATCACGCCGGGCGCCAGGTAGCTCCCGTGCCGCGCGATGGCATGCGGCACCACGCGCACGCCGAGTTGCGCATAGCGCCTTTTGAGCGGGATCTTGTCGTGGAACTCGAGCGGACCCACCTCGAAGGTGTGCATCTGTTTGATGGGGAAGTACATGATCACGGCCTTCTTCACCCAGTCGTTCACTTTCCACTGGATCGTGGCTGATGGCCCGAGCTCAGCCGAGGGCTCAGCCACGCGCAACTCCCCACGATCCAATTTCTCCACCACCGCTTCGATGTGATTCACCACCTCCGCATCGCGCAGCAGGTTCCGGTCCTCCCACGCTTTCTCGATGAGTTCGTGCATGGGTCAAAGATGCGAGTTGAGGGTTGCAGGTTGATGGACGGTTGCGGGTTGAGCAACCTTCAACCCTAAACCTTGCGGCGTGGCCTGTGCGGTGGAAGCAAGCCTCAACCTTGCATCTTCGCCCCATGCCTCGCGTCGTCGCCATCGATTTCGGACTGAAACGGACCGGGCTGGCCGTCACCGATCCGCTTCGCATCATCGCCTCGGCGCTGGGAACGGTGGAGAGCAAGGAGCTCATGGACTTCTTGATCCAGTACTGCGCCCGTGAACAGGTGGACGGTTTCGTGATCGGCCTGCCCGTGAACCTCGATGGCAGCGATACCGATGTGACCCCGAACGTCCGACTGCTCGCCGATGCGCTGCGCAAGCGATTCCCCGCGCGCTTCGTGGAACTGGCCGATGAGCGCTTCACCAGCAAGCTCGCGCAGCAGGTCTTGCTCGCCAGCGGCAAAGGCCGCATGGCCCGGCGCGAGAAAGGGCAGCTCGACCGCATCAGCGCGACGATCATCTTGCAGGATTGGCTCGCCCGGCAAGGGCTGGCGCGCTGAAGCGGCGGTGCGGCAACAGGGCTCTAAGATGCCACCAGCAGAGGGCACGTAGCGCTGTGGCCACCTAGCCGTCATCCCCGCCCAGCAGCAGGTCCGCGTGGCTGCTCTCGTTCACGATGCGATGCGCGGTCGTTTTCATATGGCCGCCCATCGGGCTGTGAGCTTGCCCCGGCTTCCGAGCCGGGGCTGCGGTGTCCTCGTCGCGGCCTGCGGGTGCGGGGCTGCGGGGTCCTCCTATCGGCCTCCTCGCCGTGTGCGTTGCTCGCACGCTGCTGCGCCGGGCAGTTTACCCCGGCCACTGAGCCGGGGCTGCCATCCCGGGCGGGGATCGCGTCGTTGAGCATCACTCTATCTTTGGGTCAACAAGAACCGCCAATGGACATCGCACGCATCAAGCTCACGCTCATGGAGCGCCTCATGCTGGTTTGGGACGAGGCCTCCTTGAAGCGCATTGGCAGCGCCATCGAAACAGAGATCTCGGAAACGTCGGACGTTGACGATTACAGCGACGATGAAGTCGCCGAATTGGACCGCCAGCAAGCCCTTCATCTTAACGGGGAGACCAGGTCGTACTCGCGCGAAGAGGCGATCCGCATGATGCGCGAAGGGTTCAAGGAATGAGCTGCATCCTGAAGATCAAGCCACAGGCCATCGCTCAGGCCGCGGAGATCTACGCGTACCACCAAGGGATCGACCAGCGGCTAGCTGACCGCTTCAGCAAGGAACTTGATGCTTGCTACGCCTTCATCGAGCGGAACCCTATCGGCTTTCAGGTCCGAAAGAAGAACTACCGCCACGCGATGGTCAAGAGGTTCCGCTACCGTGTCGTGTTCGCGCTGATCGGGCAAGAGGTGGTGGTCTTTCAGATCCGCCACACCAGCCGCCGCCCCAGCAGGAAGTTCGGGCCGTAGAGCGCGATGGGCCATGGGCGCGTTCCTTCGCCCTATGCGCACCCGCCTCCGCTACGACACCTCGCTCGTATGCCTCTACGCCATAGGCCGTGAGGCGCTCGTACCGCAGCAGCTCCGCGAGCGTGTTCCGCACTCCACCGCAAGCACCTGGCGCGGGGTGGATGTCACCCAATTCGTGGGTGGCGAGTTGCGCAGTTTGCACGCCGAAGCCCTCGACCATTACACCCTGCTGTGCAAGTACCGCCTGCTGAAGCGAACCCTCTGCACCATCGCCCGAGTGTGGGATGGTGTCGCTGACACGCTCATGCCCGCCCTGCACAAGAGCCAAACGCACGGCGACCGCTTCATCGACGCCGTCCAGCAGCTCTTCACCGTGATGCCGCGCGAGACCGCCTTGCGCCTGGCCCGCATCTCCAGCACCGCCTTCCACAATCGCTTGGCGCGGATCAAGGAGCGCTGCGGTGAGGTGGTCGGGTTGATCAGGACAGGTTCTGATCAAATGTATGTGAGTGTTGAT
>CAZFBP010000253.1:0-4709 GCA_964517255.1 uncultured Chryseobacterium sp. | reverse complement strand
CTCGCAGGATGGGTGCAACGCTCACGCGATCTGGGCGGGCTCACGTTCGCAGACCTCCGCGATCGCTTCGGGATCACGCAGCTGAGCTTCAACATGGAGCGCGACAAGGCGCTCTGCGACCAGGCGCGCCAACTGGGCCGTGAGTACGTGGTACAGGTGACCGGGAACGTGAAGGAGCGAGAGAACAAGAACGCGAACATGCCCACGGGCGAGATCGAGATCGTCGTCACCGCCGTGAAGATCCTCAACAGCGCCAAGACCCCGCCCTTCACCATTGAGGAAGAGACCGACGGCGGCGATGAGCTGCGCATGAAGTACCGCTACCTCGACCTGCGCCGCGCCAACGTGCGACGCAACTTCGAGCTGCGCCACCGCATGGCCATCGAAGTGCGCAACCACCTCAGCGCGCAGCAATTCCTCGAAGTGGAGACGCCCGTGCTGATCAAGAGCACACCGGAGGGCGCACGCGATTTCGTGGTGCCCAGCCGCATGAACCAGGGTGAGTTCTATGCGCTGCCGCAGAGCCCGCAGATCTTCAAGCAGTTGCTGATGGTGGCCGGCTTCGACCGCTACTTCCAATTGGTGAAGTGCTTCCGCGACGAGGACCTGCGCCAGGACCGCCAGCCGGAATTCACGCAGATCGATATCGAGATGGCCTTCGTGGAGCAGGAGAACGTCCTGGACATGGTAGAGGGCCTGGCCAAGCATCTGTTCAAGGCCGTGCATGGCCTGGAGTTCAGCGAGCCTTTCCGGCGCATGACCTACGCTGAAGCCATGCGCGACTATGGCTGCGACAAACCGGACCTGCGATTCGGAATGAAGTTCCACGCGCTCGGGGACCTCGCAAAGGGAAAGGGCTTCAAGGTCTTCGACGACGCTGAAGTGGTCGTCGGCATCAAGGCCGAGGGCTGCGCCAACTGGAGCCGCAAGCAGACCGATACGCTCATCGATTTCGTGAAACGCCCGCAGATCGGCGCCTCGGGCATCGTGTTCGCGAAGTGGACCGAGGAGGGGCTGAAGAGCACGGTGGACAAGTTCTTCACGCCCGAGCAGATCAGTTCGTGGGCGGCCCGATTCGGCATGAAGCAAGGGGATCTGCTCTGCATCATGGCAGGCCGCAAGGAGAAGACCCTGAGGCAACTGAACGATTTGCGCCTCCACCTTGGCGACCTGCTCGGCCTGCGCGACCCGAAGGTCTTCAAGCCGCTCTGGGTCGTTGACTTCCCACTGCTGGAGCATGACGAGGACAGCGGCCGATGGCATGCGAAGCACCACCCCTTCACCGCGCCGAAGCCCGAGCAGGCGCACCTGCTGGAGAGCGACCCCGGCAGTGTGAACGCGAACGCGTACGACCTCGTGATCAATGGCACCGAGATCGGCGGCGGCAGCATCCGCATACACGAACGCGAGATGCAAGAGCGCATGTTCCGTGTGCTGGGCTTCACCGATGAGGATGCCCGCTACAAGTTCGGCTTCCTCATGGATGCCTTCGAGTACGGCGCTCCCCCGCACGGCGGCTGCGCCTTCGGCTTCGACCGCTGGGTGGCGCTCTTCGGCCACCGCACCGACATCCGCGAGTTCATCGCCTTCCCGAAGAACAATGCGGGACGCGATACGATGATCGATGCGCCGAGCCGGATCGATGATGAGCAGCTGAAGGAGTTGGGGATCGCCATGAAGTCCTGACATTCGCTGGCATGGACGCCACCGACGAGCGCTTCCTCCGCGAAGCCATTGCCCTTGCCCGCGAAGGCATGGACCGCAACGAAGGCGGCCCCTTTGGATGCGTGATCGTGAAGGACGGCGAGATCATCGGGCGCGGCAACAACAAGGTTACCAGCAGCAACGACCCCACGGCGCACGCCGAGGTGGTGGCCATCCGCGCATCGTGCCAAGCAATTGGCTCTTTCCAACTTGATGGCTGCACGCTCTACACCAGCTGCGAGCCGTGCCCCATGTGCCTTGGCGCCATCTACTGGGCGCGCCCCGACCGCATCGTGTTCGCCGCCGCGCGCGCCGATGCCGCCGACGCGGGATTCGATGACCAGCTGATCTACGACGAGCTGCCCTTGCCGCCACAGCAGCGCCGCATCCCCACCATCGCGGAAGCGATGCGCAGCGAAGCGCGCGCGGTCTTCGAGGCTTGGAAGACGAAGAGCGACAAGACCGCGTACTAAGGCATGCTGCACACGCTTGCGCTGTCGTCCGAAGGGCCTCCGCTCGAGTTCATGCTGATCGCGCTCGCCATCGGCGTGGTGTACGCGCTGTTGCGCGACAAGAAGCCGGCGAAGCGCGCACTGGGCGAGGGGATGAGGCCGGAGCACAAGGCCATCATGGCCAAGTACGCCATCCACTACCAGCGCCTTGATGATGCCGACAAGCAGCGCATGGAGCGGATCGCATCGGCCTTCCTGCGCGAGAAGGAATGGACAGGGGCGGGCATGCCGGTGAAGGAGGAGCAGAAGGTGATGATCAGCGCGTGCGCCGCGCAATTGCTCATGGGCTTCCCTGATCTGGTGCTGGAGCATTTCGAGCGCATCATCGTCTATCCCGACACCTACCGATCGCCGAAGAGCGGTCGCATGCACCAGGGCGAGGTGCGGCCGCAGCCCGGCATCATCATCATCAGCTGGGAGGACTTCGTGCACGGCTACGCGCACAGCCGCGATGCGCACAACGTGGGCCTGCACGAGCTGGCGCACGCGCTCTGGTTCGAGGACATGATCGACAACGACGAGCACCGCTTCCTCGACCGCGGGCTGCTCGCCGACTGGAACCGGCAGGCCACCGCGCACGTGTCGCGCATCAAGCGGCGCGAGCCGCATTTCTTCCGCGACTATGCGGGCACCAATCAGGCGGAGTTCTTCGCGGTGGCCGTGGAGTATTTCTTCGAGCGGCCAGACGAATTCAAAAAGGCCGAACCCGATCTGTACGCGGCACTCGCGGGGCTGCTGAAGCAGGATCCGGCGGAGCGACAATCGGCCTCAATGCACACCAATGGACGTGAATGGACGCCACTGAGGTGAAAGCGTCCATTCCCGTCCATTCGTGCCCATCCGAGTAGCTCAGGCTAGGCGGGATTAACTTCTCGCCCGGCGCCTTTCGGCGCCACCAAGTGCTGCGCGCTTGGTGGTCGGCCAACAAAAAGCCCCGCTGCTCGCGGGGCTTTGTGGTTGGCCGACCAGGGCTCGAACCTGGACTCTTCTGAACCAAAATCAGACGTGTTGCCAGTTACACCATCGGCCATCAATCTGTTCCGACGCGCGGCTCGCGGCGGGCTTCTGCGATACACGGGCGAACCCGTTTCAGCCAAAAGCGGGGCGAATGTAACAAGATCCAACACCTCCACTAGCCGCTCCGGCCGCGTGCGGCGGCGGCCGTTGGGTACTTTCGCCGCTTCCCGATCCGAACCCTGCGAATGGACTACAAGAAGCTCAATGTCATCACCGGATGGGTGGTGTTCCTGATCGCCGCCTGCACGTACATCACCACCATCGAGCCCACGGCGAGCTTCTGGGACTGCGGTGAGTTCCTGGCCACGGCCAACAAGCTCGAAGTGGGCCACCCGCCGGGCGCGCCGCTCTTCATGATGATCGCGCGCGTGTCCGGCGCATTCGTGTCACCGGAGAATGTGCCCATCGCGGTGAACACCCTCAGTGCCCTGTGCAGCGCCTTCACCATCCTCTTCCTCTTCTGGAGCATCACGCACATGGCGCACAAGTTGGCCGTGCGCGATGGCCGCGAGCTCACCTTGGGCGGCATCATCGCGATCCTGGGCAGCGGGGCCGTGGGCGCCCTGGCCTACACCTGGAGCGACAGCTTCTGGTTCAGCGCGGTGGAAGCCGAGGTGTACAGCATGTCGAGCTTCTTCACGGCGGTCACCTTCTGGGCCATCCTGAAATGGGAGAGCGTGGCCGACGAGGCGCACAGCACGCGCTGGCTGGTGCTGATCTGCTACCTGCTGGGCCTGGGCATCGGCGTGCAATTGCTCGCGCTGCTCTGCATCCCGCCCATCGTGATGGTGTATTACTTCAAGCGCTACGAGACGACCCCCTGGGGCGTGGTCATCGCCTTCGTGATCAGCGCCGTGATCCTGGGCACCATCCAGGCCATCATCATCCCCGGCGTAGCCAAGGTGGCCGGCTGGTTCGAGCTGGCCTTCGTGAACGGCATGAGCCTCTCGTTCAACACCGGAAACCTGGCGTACATCATCATCCTGCTCGCCCTCGTGGTTCTGGGCCTATGGTGGACGCAGCGCCGCAGCATGGTCGTGGCCAACACCGTCATCCTCGGCATCAGCGTGATCCTTGTGGGTTACAGCACCTACGCCATGACCGTGGTGCGCAGCCTGGCCAATCCGCCCATCGATGAGAACAACCCCGAGAACGTCTTCAACCTGGTGAGCTACCTGAACCGCGAGCAGTACGGCGACCGCCCGCTGCTCATCGGCCAGTTCTGGGACAGTCCTTACGGCCGCGACTTCAAGGACGGCACGCCCGTTTACACCGCCACCTACAAGGTGCAGAAGAGCGGCCGCGACGTGAAGCAGTTCTACGATGGCTGGAGCGCCGAGCACTTCGCTGAGCAGAACCCCGGGCACACGGTGAAGCACGAGTACGTGATCACCGATCCGCGTAAGGGCACGGAGGTCACTTACCAGCCGGAGTTCACCATGTTCTTCCCGCGCATGTACAGCAGCAGCCCGAGCC
>CAZFBP010000252.1:0-4713 GCA_964517255.1 uncultured Chryseobacterium sp. | reverse complement strand
TCGCCGGCCACGGCGGCCAGATCCTCCACGAGGCGTTGCACGATGGGCTTGCCCGCGATGGGCAGCAAGGGCTTGGCGGTGGTGTGGGTGTGCGGACGCATCCGCTTGCCCATGCCCGCCATGGGGACGATGATCTTCATTTCGGGAGTGCTTCACCACAGAGGCACAGAGTACACAGAGCAGAGGGCTCTGTTTGGTTTCTCTGTGCTCTCTGTGCCTCTGTGGTGAATGGATTTGCCCGCGAAGTTCTTCAATTTGTTCCAGTGTGGCCGAAGCCGCCAGCCCCGCGTTCCGACGAGGACAAGTCAGCAACTTCCTGCCATTCGGCCCTGACGTAACGGGCAATCACGAGCTGGGCCACCCGTTCGCCGTCCTTCACCTCGAAGGGCTCTTGGCCGTGGTTGATCAACAGCACGCCCACCTCGCCCCGGTAATCCGCGTCGATGGTGCCAGGCGCGTTGAGGACCGTGACGCCGTGCTTGAAGGCCAGCCCGCTGCGCGGCCGCACCTGGGCCTCGGTGCCCTCGGGGAGTTCCAGGAAAAGACCGGTGGGAATCAGCGCGCGCTGACCGGGTGCGATGACGATGGGCGCGTGGAGGTTGGCGCGGAGGTCCATGCCTGCGCTGTGGGCGGTGGCGTAAGAAGGGAGGGCATGTTTGCCTTTGTTGACTATGCGAAAGGCCAGTCTTTCCGAAAGAGTCGCTGTCATGTCGTCAAAGGTCGCAACGCAGGCCGTTCGATCTTCCACGAAGCACCCACAAATGCGAACAAGGCGAGCGCACGAAGTACATAGTTCATCACGCCCTCGAGCGCCATTTGCTCGCACCCCCACCAGAGCACCACCGCCCCTGCCATGTAAATCAGCACGCGCCCCACGTTGTACGGCACGGGCCAGTGCTTCTGCCCCCATGCGTAGCTGATCGCGGTCATGCTTGCATAGCAGACGAGCGTGGCCCACGCGCTGCCCATGTAGCCGAGCCAGGGCACCAGCGCCAAGTTGCCGACGAGCGTGAGCGCCGCGCCAACGAGCGCAATCGTCCCAGCCACGCGTGTGCGGTCCGTGACCTTGTACCACACGCTCTGGTTGTAGTAGATGCCGAGGAATACGTTCGCCAGCATGATGATGGGCACGATGCGCAAGCCTTCCCAATACGCGGAGTTCGGGATGAACCACTTGAAGGCATCCATGAAGAGCATCACCACCAGGAAGGCGCTCATGCAGAACGCAACGAACAAGTTGTTGACGCGCGCGAAGGTCTCCTTGCCCTTGGGGTCGTGCGCGCGGCTGAAGAAGAAAGGCTCTGCCGCGAAGCGGAAGGCCTGGATGAAGAGCGTGATCAGCGCCGCGAGCTTGTAGCATGCGCCGAACACGCCAAGGTCGTGATCAGCGGTGGCGGCAGGCAGCAAGTACTTCAGCAGCACACGGCTGCCCATCTCGTTCACCATGCCGGCGAGCCCGGCCAGCACCAACGGAGCCGCGAAGACGAGCATTGGTTTCACGAGCGCGGGATCACGCAGCGAGATCGATGGCCATTGCGGGAGCAGCAGTAGCAACTTCGCGATGCTCGCCACGAGATAGGCCAGGAAGACATAGCCCACGCCGAACTCCGGATCGTACAGCGCCTCGATGAGCGCATTGGTCTCGCCCGCGTTGTACTTGGGCATGCAGTACGCGAGGAAGAACAGGCTGAAGGCGATGTTCACGCCCACGTTCATCATGTTGATGAACACGAAGCGCCAGGGCCGGTTCTCCTGCCGCAAGCGCGCCATGGGAATGGCAGTGATGGCATCGAGGCCGAGCGTGATGCCGAGCATCAGCACGGTGCTCGTGAATGCCTCATAACCTGTTGCGCTGGCGATCGGCGATGCGAACAACGCCACCACCGCCGTGAACACCAGCGAGATGAACGCGACGATGTGGAAGGCGGTGCCGTACGCGCGCTTCTGATCGATGCCCTGCTTCGTGGCATACCGGAAGAAAGTAGTCTCCATGCCGAAGCAGAGCACGATGTTGAGGAAGGCCGCCCAGCCGAGGAAATAGGTGATCACGCCGAAATCCTCCGGCGCGAAGACCGCCTTGCTGGTGTAGAGCGGCGTGAGCAGGAAGTTGAGGAAGCGCGCAACGATGCTGCTGAGCCCGTAGATGGCTGTCTGGCCGGCGAGTTTGCGGAGGGCGCCCACTTCGATTCGGCAACAACGCTGAACGACCGTTCAGGATGCCGCGCGGGCGAAGGTCACCAACAAGCGCGGCTTCGCGACTCTTGGCTCTGCGATACGACCTCCCAAGGGTGCATGGAGGGAGCTTACCGGGGAGGGCTGCGGAGCGGGCGCTCATCCGGCCCGGGCGCAACAGGCGGCTAGATCGACGGGGCGGTTCTGGATCAGCCACCTTGGCGTGTGACCGTGCCGGGCTCAAGCCTGATGAAGGGTCGGATGGCGGGCTCCCCCAAGACGTTGGGATGGGGCGCTTCACCTGGAGCGTCGGCATCCCGCAGATGACCGGGCTCAATGGCGGGTCCCATTGCTCGACCGCCTCCGACGGCCTTACCAGCGAGACCATCGTGCCTCCGGATCGGCTGCCCGGTGCCACCGCCTGAGCATTGCCAGTTCCGCGCCCGGGCACAGGGCGGCTTGGGCGTTCACATTCATCATCGTTCACTGCGCGCAGCAGCGTATTGAAAGGGGCGCCTCCGGTAACCCGGGGCGCCTCTCTTTGGCTGCGATCCTGCCCATTCCATCTTATCGATCAGTCTGCGCCGTGCTGGTCGAAAGCCGCAGCCCGCCCCGAATCCTCGTGCTCAGCCGTCCGTACGCTCCACCCGAAACCTCTTGATCATACCGCGCGCAAGTCATCCTCCCTGACATGGCCCAGTGCCGAACCCGCGTTTCAAACCGGAAACTCATCCCCCTCCCCCATGAAGAACAAAGCACCCTCCCGACATAGGACTTCCCTCCTGCTCTTTGCCGCACTCGGGCTCATGCCCCTGGCACGCGCACAGGACTGCGCCTTCAAGATCACCGTGACTACGGGCTGCAGCGCCGATGGCACCGGTTGGGCCACCGTGACCACCAGCTATGGCAGCGGCACCCTGGAGTACCACTGGGACGGCAACGAAGCCACCGGCGGCCCTCGGCTCTCCGGCATCACCAACGACTCGCACTATGTGTCCATCTCCGATGGCATCACTTGTGAGACCATCGTGCCCTTCGAGATCGATTGCGCCGTCTCGCCGCCCGACAACTGCCTCTTCCGAACGCAAACACAGGGCGGCTGGGGTTCGCCGGGCTAAGGCAGCAACCCGGGCGCATACCGCAATGCGCACTTCGCGGCGGCCTTCCCCAATGGGTTGGAGATCGGCTGCATCAACAAGTTGCGTCTCACCAGCGCGGCAGCCGTGCAGGCCTTCCTGCCCAGCGGAACCACCGCACGCCCATTGAACCCGGGCACGCTGGTGAATCCGGGTCAGACTTACCGGAACGTGCTCGCCGGGCAACTCGTGGCGCTCACGCTCAGCGTGCGCTTCGATGCAATGGATCCTGCATTCGGTGCCAGCTCCGCGACGCTCGGCAACGCGATCATCCAAAGCGGAACCTTCCTAGGCTTAACCGTGCAGGAACTGCTCAACGAGGCCAACAGCTTCATCGGCGGTTGTCCGTCGTTCCATACCGCCTCGCAGCTCAATGCCGCGCTCTCGGCCGTGAACGAGTGCTTCGTCGACGGCACCGCATCCTGCGCGTTCGTGGGTTGCGCCCCGCCGCCGAAACGATTATCCGCGCGGCAAGCCCAAGCGCGCATGTACCCCGTGCCCGCGAACGACCGCCTGCTGATCGACTGGCCCGCCGGCGATGCAAGCCGCATCGAACTGCACGATGCCACCGGTCGTTTGGCTCGCGCGCAAACGGTTGTGCTTGAAGAGCACCTGATCACGGCGCCCACATCGCAATTGCCCGATGGCGCGTACATCGTGCGCGTGGTCGCGAACAGCGATGGCATCACGCAACGCATCCGTATCGTGCACTGAGCGCAACAACCCATTGAAAGGGCGCCCCCGTTTCCGGGGGCGCCCTTTCAATGTGGCACTAGCTGTCCTTCTTCTCCAGCGCCGTCACCCGCTCCACCAGCTTGTCCAGGTTGCGGAAGTGGATGTAGCTCTTGCGGTACTTGCTCGCCTCCCACGCAGGCGATCCCATGTACGCCTCGCCCGCCTTCGTGTCCTTGCTGATGCCGCTTTGCGCCGCGATGATGGTGCCGTCGGCGATCCTCAGGTGGCCGATGATGCCCACCTGCCCGCTGAACATGCAGTTCTTGCCGATCTTGGTGCTGCCTGCCACCACGCCACCCGCCGCGTAGTACGTGTTCTCGCCCACCTCCACATTGTGCGCGATGTGGATGAGGTTATCGAACTTGACTCCCTTGCGCAGGATTGTGCTACCCAGCGTGGCGCGGTCGATAGCGCAATTGGCGCCGATCTCCACATCATCCTCGATCACCACGTTGCCGATCTGCGGGATCTTGGCGCCACCATCGGGGCCTGTGGCGAAGCGGAAGCCATCGCTGCCGATCACGGTGCCGCTGTGGATGATGCAGCGTGCGCCCACCACGCAGTCGGAGTAGATCGTCACGTTGGCGAAGACCGTGGTGTTGTCGCCGATCACCACGTTGTCGCCGATGTAGGCATGCGGGTAAATGCGCACGTTGTTGCCCAGCTTCGC
>CAZFBP010000251.1:751-4757 GCA_964517255.1 uncultured Chryseobacterium sp. | reverse complement strand
ACCTTCTCGCGGCCGATCTTGTCCAGCTTATCTATCGCGGTGACGATGTCCACCACCTTCTCCGGCTGGCCGCAGACCTCGGCGATGCCGCTGAGCACTTTGCGGTCGTTGATCTTCACCACCACCTTCAAGCCGAGCGCGGTGAACACATCGTCGAAGAGTTGCACGAGCTCCACTTCGCTCAACAAGCTCGTGCTTCCGATCACATCGGCATCGCACTGGTAGAACTCGCGGTACCTGCCCTTCTGCGGACGATCGGCGCGCCACACCGGTTGGATCTGGTAGCGCTTGAAGGGGAAGGCGATCTCGTTCTGGTTCTGCACCACGTAGCGCGCGAAGGGAACGGTGAGGTCATAACGCAACGCTTCGCTCGCTAGGCTCTTGCTTCCATCCTGCACCGCGCGCTCCAATTCGGCGCCGCGCTTCAGGATCTTGAATATGAGCCTGTCCCCCTCCTCGCCATACTTGCCGGTGAGCGTCTCCAGGTTCTCCATGGCGGGCGTCTCCAACGGGAGGTAGCCGTACTTCTGGAACACCTTCTCGATGGTGCCGAAGATGTACTTGCGGCGCAGCATCTCCACGGGACCGAAGTCGCGGGTGCCTTTGGGAATGGAAGGCTTGGTGGCCATGGGCGGCGAAAGTAGGAGCGCTCATGGCCCTCGCAATGCGGCCGCTCCTGAACGCATCTGATCCCTGCCCGACCTTTGCCGCATGCTGCACCGCACCACGCTCCTCATCTCGCTGCTCCTCGTCCTATCTGCCTCCGCGCAGACCTGGGAATTGGTGACGCCCGTGAAGACCCGGAGCGAACTGCCTTCCGTGCGCATGGTGGACCCCACCACCGGCTTCATGATCGACCGCGTGCTCGGCTTCGTGATGAAGACCACCGATGCCGGTGCGAGCTGGGAGCGCAAGCCCTACAACCTCATCGACAAGCCGCGCGTGCTGTGGATGTGGGACGATCAGCGCGGCATCATCGGCGCCAACACGGGCCGCTTCTACCGCACCACCGATGGATGGGCCTCGGCGAGCTCGGTCTATCAGCCCACCTACGGCAACCTGGGCACCTTGCACTTCGTGAACGACACGCTGGGCTGGGCTGGCAGCGAGAGCGGCAAGATCGTGCGCACCACCGACGGCGGTGCCACGTGGACCTTGCAGACCAGCGGCACCACCAACGCCATCGTGGCCCTGCACTTCGTGAACGACACGCTGGGCTTCGCGGCGGCCACCGGCGCCATCCTGCTGCGCACCACCGATGCCGGGGCCAACTGGGTGCCGCTCACCACGCCCATCACTTACAACATGCGCGGCATCCACTTCTTCGATGCGCTCAACGGCATCGCGGTTGGCCTTGGCGGCGAGATCATCCGCACCAGCGACGGCGGCGATAGCTGGACGATGCAAAGCAGTCCCACCACCAACAGTTTGCTCAGCCTCTTCGTGCAGGGCAGCACGCTGATCGCCGCAGGCAACAACGGCACCGTGATCCGCAGCACCAACGGCGGCAATAGCTGGAGCGCGCAGACGCTCGAGCAGTTCCAGGACCTCTACAGCGCGTGGATCGATCCCAGCGGCATCGGCCTGCTCGGTGGCGAGGCACGCGTGTACCGCACGTTGGACTTCGGCGCCACGTGGACGCCCGTGCAGATCGGCACCTACCACACCATGCTCAACAAGGTGAGCTTCGGCACCGAAGCGAACGGCGCCTCCGCGGGCTGGCAGACCAGCGGCGGCCTCGAGAACGGCGTGGTGCGCACCACGGACGGCGGACGCAACTGGACCAATGCGAGCACGGGCGCAGGGCAATGGCTCGGCGTGCATCTCCGCCCGAATGGCATCGGCTGGCTCGGCGGTGGTGTGGGCGCCAACCGCCATACCACCGACTTCTTCGCCACGAGCACCAATCACCCCGGACCCAATGTGGCCATCCGTTGCACCTGGGCCTTCAATGCCACCACGGCCGTGGTGGGCGGCGGCTACGTGAACGGCGGCTGCTACCGCACCACCAACGCCGGAGCCTCGTGGCAGCACACGCTCGATGGCGGCAACATCTACGACCTCTGGTTCGTGAACGACACGCTGGGCTTCGCCGGTGGCGAGGGCGGCGTGCTGGCGCGCACCAGCGATGGCGGCATCACCTGGGAATGGCTCGACCCGCCCACCAACGCCGATATCAACAGCATCTTCTTCCTCAACGATACGCTCGGCTTCTACGCGGGCAACGGCGGCGGGCGCACCACCGATGGCGGCGATACCTGGACGCCCCTCCTCTCGCTGCCGCAATACACCATGAGCATCTTCTTCACCGACCCCGATACGGGCTATGCGGTGAGCGTGAGCGGCTACGCGCTGCGCACCACCAACGGCGGCGACGATTGGACCTACGTGGTGCCCGAACCCTTCGATGTCCTCATCGGTGATGCGACGATGGTGGATGGCGCGCTGATCGCCGTGGGGCGCTACGGCGATGTGTTCCGCGCCGCGCTGCAATGCCCCGCGGAACCGGACGTGCCGATCGTGTTCCAGAGCGGGGAGATCTTGTGGACCGCCTGGCGACCGCAGATCCAATGGTACCTCGATGGCGCACCGCTGCCCGATGCCACCTGGCCCTGGATCACCGCCACCGAAAGTGGCAGCTACACCGTGGTGGTCACCGATGCGCTCGGATGCAACAGCGCGCCGTCAACGCCGGTGCAGATCATCAGCACAGCATTGGAAGAGCGCGTGGCGGATGCGTTCACGGTCTTTCCGAACCCCACCAGCGCGATGGTCACGCTTTCGTTCGCGAACGATGGTCAGCGCACCGTGCTGCTCTGCGATGCACAAGGGCGCGTGCTGCGGAGCGAACGCGTGAGTGGATCAACAACTAGGCTGGACATGCAGGCGCTGCCCGTCGGGCTGTACATCCTGCGGGAGGAAGGCAGCGCAAGGGGAGTAAGGGTGGTGCGGGAGTGAGACAGGGGCCGAGTGACCGCTGATGCCTGCTCTTCGTTCCGATCATGAGCGACAGGGTCCCTTTCAGGAGACCCTGTCGGAGTGGAAGTGGAGATCGAATTCACCGCTCCCTGTTGGGAACGACACACCCGCCACTTAGCCGTTGACCGGCGCAACCCAACCTTTGGGTGGCATGGCCATCCCGCTGGAGCAACTGGAAGCAAAGCTGACCGAGGCCCGGCGCCTTTACCCCGATGTGGAGCGCAGCATGCGCTTGCGCGGCGCCATCCTGCAGCACGCCCTCCAGAAGAACCCGCAGGCCCCCACTGGCGGCGACTACATGTACCGCCATAAGCGCACGCAATGGCGCTGCCGCGTGCGCGTAACGCCCACCGGCTTAACAACCCATGCGCTCATGTGGTGGTGGCACGGCCCGGAGGCCTACCGCAACGAGGCGCTGGACGCCATCCTGCTGCGCGGGCACAACTTCCCCCTGCACTTCGATAGCCACTTCTGGGGCCGCTGGGGCTTGCGCACCGAGGTGATGGGCGTGAAGCTCACCAACCTCATGGGCTTCTTCAAGCAATACCCCGATCTGCCGGTGCGGCAAGGCAAGCGCTTCTACCCCGCCCAGCCGGAGTTCGCCGCCGCCATCGACCAGGGCCTGGTCTTCGGCAGGCTCAACGGCAAACGCATCATCTCCTGCGATACCTTCAAGGGATTGGACATGTTCAGCCCGGAGGAGCGGCAGCTGTGGGAAAAGCTGCGGAAGAAGGATGCCCACCGGATCGATCACACGAGATAGCTCAACGCGCCTACGAACCGCAGGGCCCGCCCCACGCGCACAAGCATGCACGCGGACGAGACCTGCGGAGGTCTGAGATGTCGCCGTTCACCCCGCTGCCCGCCAGGCTCAGCGCCTCCCCGTGCCCGGGGTCGAAATCCACCTGGGTGTTGGCATTGCCGCAGGCGTACACGTTGCCCTGCGCATCCACGGCCACGGCCTTGCCCACCCCATAGCCCACCGGCGCGGCCCACGCGAAGACCTGCGCGTGCGCAACGAAGGAGG
>CAZFBP010000251.1:0-741 GCA_964517255.1 uncultured Chryseobacterium sp. | reverse complement strand
CATGGAGCGAAAGTAGAGTGTGACCTAGGCAAGTACGCTGCACTGCAGGGAGCGTTCATTGGTGCGGGCGTGCCCCACGCCCGGCCCATGAGCCGGGGTTGACCCGGGGACGGCGACGAGGGAGTTTAACCTGGGGGTCTTGTAGACGTGATGGATTTGGGCGTTCCGGCGCCAAATGCGCGCTGTCGGGCCATTTGCTCCTAGGCCTCGCCGCACACGTTCCTCGCGCGGCTATGGGCTATCCGCTGCTGTCCCTAACGCAACTCATCGTCACCGTTTCTTTGCAAACACTTCAATTATGGCAGCAAAAGAGACGACACACAATCACTGGGTACCCAAGACCTACCTCAATCGATTCGGAGTTGAACTTGAGAGGGATGTCTTCCAAGTGCATGTTCTGAACAAGGACAGCCGAGGTAAATCATTTGCCGCTGGCACAGGAGATCTTTGTGTGAAGAAGAAGTTTTTCACACTCCCCGGAGAGACCGAAGAGGAACGGCAGTTGGTTGAACGCATCTACGGGGACCATTGGGAAGCGGACTATCAGAAGGTTGTGGACTTGGTTACCGATGACCAGCGGATCAAAGTCGATGATGAAACACGGCACTTCGTGATCAGCACCGTTACGACACTGCTCTTCAGAAGTATGAAGTGGCAGTTAAAGCAGGATGGTTTGATGAGGCAAGTATGCCTCTGTTGAAAATCAAGTGGGTTGATGGCAATGCGGGTTGATTGCAGAGA
>CAZFBP010000250.1:4513-4802 GCA_964517255.1 uncultured Chryseobacterium sp. | reverse complement strand
ATCTTGGTGGTCTCCAGCGCCTCATCGATGGTGAGCGGCGGCAGGATGGTGGGCAAGCGCTTGGCGAGCATGGTCTTGCCCGCGCCCGGCGGCCCGATGAGGATGATGTTGTGCCCGCCGGCCGCCGCGATCTCGAAGGCGCGCTTGATGTTCTCCTGGCCTTTCACATCGGCGATGTCCACCGGGTAGCTGCGGCTGCTGTTGGCGAACTCCTCCTCGATGTTCACCACGATGGGCTGCAAGCCGCTGCGGCCGTGCAGCAGATCAACCACTTCGCGCAGGTGCTCCA